>JBJELL010000324.1:0-1713 GCA_051879115.1 Lachnospiraceae bacterium | reverse complement strand
CTTCCCCGGTATAGGTGAACACCGGGTCTGCAAGCACTGCCTTTTCGTATTCCTCCTTGGGATGTGCGGTGGCGGTCTCTGTTTTTTCTGCCCCGGTTTTTAATCCGGGAAATATGTTTCCGCTGTAAATACCGATTACAATAAGAACAGCAGCAGCCGCTATCATGATTCCTCCGAAGATTTGTATGATTTTTTTCATGGTTTGACTTCATTGCCTCCTCTTTTTTCTCTATCCGGTTTTATCTTTCTATCCATACAGCCACGCTGAAAACGTCTTTGCTATCACTGAAAGACCTCCCCCTAGAAATGCAGCCGCCATAAGTCCTATCACAATCAGACCTCCGGCTGCTTCTGCAATCATTCCTCCATGTTGTTTAATGGTTTCTCTCATGATGTTACTTCCTCCCTGCCTTACTTTTTGTTTGTCTGTTCTCTAAGATATTTTTTAAAATCCGCTAAAAAATGCCAGCACGGCTGCCAGTATGCCAATCAGAGGAAGAAACAACGCTGTATATGCGATTGCCCCTCCATGTTCTTCTATGAATTTTTCCATTAGTTTACATACCCCCTGACTGTATGCTCATTCTTAACACCTAAAATGGGAATGGAATACGGATATTTCATAACCATTTCCACACAGTTCACTTTACTGGTATCTCCCACAGAGGCATTTCCTGATTCTCCATAAGAGAAGGTCTGCTTTCCTTTCCCTCTTTCATAAACCGTGATCTTCATTTCATAGCCGTTCTCTGCCGCCTTTGTGCCTGCTTCTTCAATGGCGTCAGATGAAAAGTTAGACTCTGCGATGCTCTGCTTTGCATTGTCCATATAATTTCTTGCCTGAGAAGAATCAATTTCTGCTGAAATGACACCTGCACAAAGATACGTAATCATGGCAAAAATAAAGACTCCTAAAAAACCTTTTATAAACGCTTCCATGCTTTCTCCTTTCCTTCAATGATGAAATCCTGATTTAAAACAAAGTGTTCATGCTGCCATACATCACCATCATAATAAGTATTAAGTCCGCCATGATTTTGATTCCCGACGGCAACACCGGTAGAAACAGATAGGTCATCATCCCTGCCACTTTATTGTCATTTTTGATTTTTTCACTTCTAAGGGTCATATCGTTATTCTTTTCTATGACTGCTAACATCTGTTCATTTCCATCCCCGCCGGTTCCAGAACTAATCGAGTATAAAAGTTTCATAGATTCCTGTATTTTGGGCACCTCATACTCCTCTAAAAACGCAAAATAAGGAGAAGGACCTGTTGCATCTTCCTCAAATCCTTCCTGCATTTTTTCTAACGGATACTGTAACGATGCCGGTGCCTGTGCAGCGGATTTTCTGATAGCTCCCTGTACACTCTCCGTTTCTAACAGAAGAATGACATGCAGCATCCATTTTGGAAAATCGCGTTCTGTTTCTTTTTTGATTCTCTTCTTCGTGAGAGAATAATTCATTTTATGCTGGTTTAAAAGAAGCACCGTTATCGCCGTCCCAACAGACAGTGCAATCAGGGATTTTGTCATAAAATAAGAAAGAACCGTTATTACAAACGGGATGGCTGCCCACTTTATACTTGTTACCATCTCTTTTGCCGGATTGTAATTTTCCACATAACGATAGTCCTTCCTTATTTTTTCTTCCTCTCTCTCCCGTACCCTCTCTAACCAATCGGCTGCATTTTTCTTCAACACACAGCGTC
>JBJELL010000323.1:0-1718 GCA_051879115.1 Lachnospiraceae bacterium | reverse complement strand
GAATATGGAATCCTGCTCATCTGTGGTCTGATTGTCTGCCTCTTCTGATAAATCATCGCTACTCTGGTTTTGTCCACTCTGAATTTCTTTTTGAACTTCCTCTTTCGGAACTGCCACCTCTTCCTCTACACTGTCTGTGCTTTCGACATCTTTTTGTACAACCTCAATTTTTTGTACATCTGCTGCTGTCTCATTCTCTTCTGTCTGCACCGTTGTGATGTTCTGCTCTGTACTCTCAACTGTCTGTTCCTTTTGAACTGTCTGAACAGTTTCTTCTAAATCCGCCGGCATTTCCTGCTGCAGCTGGTTCATCAATTCTTCTGCTTTATCAGCCGGTATGTCAAGTTTCTGTAAAAGATTCTCTGTCAAAACCTCCACATTCTGCATCAGTTCCTGAAAATCCGCATTCATTAGAAGTCCCAAACTGTCCGTCTCACCTATCAGCTTCATCACAAGATTTGCAAGGTTCGTCGGATTCATCAAATCCACAAAGGTCAGTCCCAATTCACTCATGACTTCTTCCATCTGCTCTTTGGATACCCCAAAGACTTCTTCGACCGCCTTTTGCACCTCATCAGCAAATTCTTCTACCTCTTTTTGTGCCCCTTCTAACTGCACTGCATCCGGTTTCTCCGATGCCTCCGGTATACGGTCTTCTTTCACAGAATATTTTCCATATTCTGTTTTCGGGGTGCTACAGTTGTCTGCGATACTTATGTTCTGGTCATTATTAGAAACGTTCTGATAATTCGCTGTCAGATTTCCCAACATTCCCATGAAATCCTTGGATTCATTTCCGTCCTTCCCGGTCTTTGCAGTTGCATTTGTCTGAAATGACACATTTGCTGTCATTTTTGAAACGTTTGCACTGGTCATCTTCTCTTCCTCCTTCCTATTCAGTTTTCAATGTTCTTATCTATATTCTAAGGTTCCATGAGTTTGGTTACTTTTGCTGCAGTATCCGTATTCATGTTACCGAGAATATCACCTCTTGCATCTGCTTTCATCTCAGATAATATCTTAGCAACGAGTTTTAAATCATCTGTCATTGTGTCAAAAATCGCCGCTGCCTGCTTTGGTTTCATCTGTGAATAAGCCTTCACATAATCTGCAATTTCTTCATCCTCCTGCTGCTGTTCTACTACCTGTTTATAGAGAATCTCCGCATTCTCAGGATCTATACTTTCATAATAGGTCTTATATTCATTTATATCGGGTGCTTGGTCTGAAAAAACAACCTCTTCATAAAATTTTGCTTTTTCTTCTTCAAATTCTGCTTCATTTTCCTTATATTCTTTCCACTGTGCTACCTGTGCTTCTAACTCTGCAACATAGGCATCATCTTTTGAACTGCTTTCTTTTGCAGCCGCTAACTCTTTTTCGAGTTCTTTAATATAAGCAACTGCCTCATCCACTGTCTTATAAGGATATTTGCTGTCTTCTTTCTTTTCTTCTTCCTCTGTCTCCGGAAGAATCCGATTCAAATACGGAACATCCTTTAATATCGGCTGCATAACCGTTGAGCCAAATCCGCCTACGTCAAAGCGGATTAAAACGGCAATGATTGCAAGCCAGATAAGAATGATAATCAAGGTTACTAACACTACTGCAACTTTTCCACCACCGGATTCCTCATCTTCTTCTAATTCGGTCCCGTTTTTCTTCGCTTCTTTTTTTGCAAGTTTTCTATTTCGTTTTTCTTCCTTTTTCTTCGCTTT
>JBJELL010000322.1:0-6899 GCA_051879115.1 Lachnospiraceae bacterium | reverse complement strand
CCATCGATGCCGTGTTTTTTGCATATCTTTGCACCTTTTTCCTGCCCCTCCGGTGTGGTGAACTCCATGCAGCGTGCTGTCTGTAGTATCGTACCTCCGCGCTGAATGATATCTGCCACATCGATTGCCTGCATATCTATAATTTCTTCCTGTAAAAGGCCTGCATAGCCTCTCTTAATTCCTTTGACATTTAATCCTTTGGAGATTGCCTGACGGACAACGGCACGGATTGCCGCATTCATTCCCGGTGCATCTCCTCCACTTGTAAGTACACCTATTGTCTTAATCTCTTTTGCCATAACGTTTTCCTCCTATGGTCTTCATTTTAATCTCTTTTATTTCCGTTTTCAATGGGTTTTTCCACAACTTTTACATTTGCTTCACCCAGATATTCTTTTAACATCTCCAAAATCTGTGGTTCAATATGGATATTCCAGTTATAGGGCAGCCTCTTTAAGGCTTTTTCTGCGGAAAGATAGATGACCACCTGATCATTTCCGTCAGAACCCTGAAGCATCTGGAAAAGTCTCTGTTCCATCTGCATATACTGCTCTTTGTTGGTAAACTGAAGCCACAGTTCTTTTTTCGTATCATCAAATCCATAGATTTTCTCGCAGATAACCTTACCGTTCTTCTCCTCTTCTACGTTTGCATGACCCTTGATAAATATTTTTTCATCCACATTCAGATAGGTGTGGTATCGCTCATAATCGCGTGGGAATATAATGACTTCCACGGTTCCAAGCAAGTCCTCTAACGTAATAAATGCCATCGTTTTATTATTCTTTGTATATTTGATGGTTTTATCCGTAATCATACCGCCGACAATAACTTTCTCATTGTCCTCTACCTTCGTCCGTTTGCTCTCATCATCCCACAGAAAATCACTGGTGGTTGCAGAAATGTTCTTTCTCCACTTCTCTTCATATTCCTCTAACGGATGCCCGCTGATATAGACACCCAACACTTCTTTTTCAAATCCCAACAAGGTCTCTTTTGGAAATTCTCCCACATCCGGCAGTTTTATTTCAAAATCCTGCTTTGTCTCTTCATCTGCAAAATCAAAGAGACTCATCTGTCCTGCCATAGAGTGTTTTTTCTCATCATTTATCTGGTCTAAAATTGCAGAATAGACCATAATCTTCTGCTTTCTCGTTCCCTCAAGCCCGTCAAAGGCTCCGGCCTTGATAAAGTTCTCAAGAGTTCTCTTATTGACCTCTTTTCCACTTAATCTTGTGCAGAAATCCTCTAGATTCTGAAAGGCTCCGTTCATTTCCCGCTCTCGCACAACTGCCTCTATGACCGGTCTTCCCACACTTTTGATAGCAGAAAGTCCATAGCGGATGGAATTACCCGAAACGGAAAATCCACCTTCTCCTTCATTGATATCCGGCGGCAGAATCTCAATTCCCATCCGGCGGCAGGTTAAGATATATTCCGAAACCTTTGTGGAATTATCCATAACCGACGTCATCAGTGCCGCCATAAATTCTACCGGATAATAGTATTTCAACCAGGCGGTCTGATACGCTACCACAGCATATGCGGCTGCGTGGGATTTGTTAAAGGCATATTTTGCAAAATCAATCATTTCATCGTAGATTTTATTTGCTACCGATTCTTCAATTCCATTGGCAATACAGCCCGGAACTCCTTCTTCTTCATTCCCGTAGACAAAGTTCTGCCGTTCTTTCTCCATAACGGAACCTTTTTTCTTCGACATGGCACGGCGTACCAAGTCACTCCGCCCTAAGGTATAGCCCGCTAAATCCCGCACAATCTGCATAACCTGTTCCTGATAGACAATGCAGCCATAGGTCGGTGCTAGAATCGGCTCTAACTGGGGACAGTCGTAATGAACTTCTTCGAGATTATTCTTTCCTCTGATGTACGCCGGAATAAAATCCATCGGTCCCGGACGATAGAGAGATATTCCCGCTATGATATCCTCTAAGCTCTGGGGCTTTAACTCCTTCATAAAGTTCTTCATGCCCGCACTTTCTAACTGAAAGACTCCTTCGGTTTTTCCCGAACCGATGGAATCTAAGACATCTTTATCGTTATAATCAATCTGGTCAATATCAATGGTTTTCCCACTGCTCTTTTGTGCCATCTTTACGGCATTCTGAATTACAGTCAGGGTGCGGAGTCCTAAGAAATCCATCTTAAGAAGTCCCAGTTCTTCTATGGTAGTCATGGTGAACTGGGTCGTAATCGTTCCGTCAGAAGCACGGGAAAGCGGAACATACTCATCCATTGATTTCTGGCTGATTACGACTCCTGCCGCATGCATGGAAGTATGTCTTGGAAGTCCCTCTAATCTTTTAGACATATCGATTAAAGTTTTCACATTCTCATCGCTCTGATAGAGAGCTCTTAACTCCGGGTTCATCATCAAAGCCTTTTCAATGGTAATCCCCAATTCGTTTGGAATCTGCTTTGCAATCCCATCTACATAGGCATATGGCAAATCCATAACCCTTCCCACATCCCGAATGACACCTCGTGCTGCTAATGTACCAAAGGTCACAATCTGTGTCACACAGTCCTCTCCGTATTTACGGACAACATAGTCAATGACCTCCTGCCGTCTTTCAAAGCAGAAATCAATATCAATATCCGGCATAGATACACGTTCCGGATTCAAAAAACGCTCAAAGAGCAGATTATATTTTATCGGATCAATATTCGTAATTCCGGTGGTATAGGAAACAAGGCTTCCAGCCGCACTTCCTCTTCCCGGCCCCACGATGATATCGTGTTCTCTTGCATAGTGGATAAAATCCCATACAATTAGAAAATAATCCACATAACCCATCTTTTTGATAACGCCCAATTCATAGTTCAGGCGTTCTTCTAATTCTTCATAATTGTCAGGATATCGTTCTTTCAGACCATCAACACAGAGTTTGTTCAGATAAGTCCAGGAATCATAACCTTCCGGCACTTCAAAATGCGGAAGCTTCGTCACTCCGAACTCAATCTCCACATGACAGCGGTCTGCAATCTTCTGGGTATTTTCCAACGCCTGTAATGCATATGGAAAAAGCCTTGCCATCTCTTCTTCGGATTTTACATAATACTGACCACCCTCATAACGCATCCTGTCTTCATCTGCTAATTTCTTTCCGGTCTGAATACAGAGCAGAATGTCATGGGGTTCTGCGTCCTCTGCATAGGTATAGTGAATATCATTTGTGGCTACTAGTTCAATTCCAAGTTCCTGACTCAGACGCAATAGCTGTTGGTTCACATTTTTCTGCTCCGGGATTCCGTGGTCCTGCAACTCCAAAAAGAAGTTATCCTTCCCAAAACACTCCTGATAGCGGAGTGCCGTCTTCTTTGCCTCTTCATAATTGCCCCTGCTTAATGCCCTTGGCACCTCTCCTGCCAGACAGGCAGATAATGCAATGATTCCCTCATGATAACGCTCTAGAATCTCCATGTCTACGCGGGGTTTATAGTAATAACCGTCTACAAAACCTTTCGATACGATTTTCATAAGATTGCTGTATCCGGTGTTATTTTCTGCTAACAGTACTAAATGATAATAGCGGTCTTCTCCATGTACCGTCTCCCTGTCAAAGCGGGAGTTAGGTGCAACATAGACCTCACAGCCGATAACCGGATTAATTCCGGCTTCTTTTGCTGCCTTGTAGAAATCAATGACTCCATACATGACACCGTGGTCGGTGATGGCTGCACTGTTCATGCCGAGTTCTTTGACTCTGGCAACGTATTCTTTTATTTTGTTAGAGCCGTCTAAAAGACTGTATTCTGTATGAACGTGCAGGTGTGTGAATGACATGATTTTCCTCCGTTTTATTTCTTCCTTAACACTATCTATTATCGTTCCTTATTATAACAACACCAAAACAGAAAAGCAATCAATAAAGCAGAGGTAAAACCCTCTGCTTTACAATTATTTCTTCCTCTTCTTAATTACAATATTCCTATACCCTTAAATATTTCTGTCTAGCCACCCGGATTGCTTCCTTTAACAAATCAATCATGGTATCATCCATTCCACCTACTGTTACATTGCATTTTGTTATATCAAATTGTTCTGCATCAAACAATTTTCCTACCGCATTATTTAAAAAAGCCGTATTTACTAATTCAATTCCCGAAAAGTCCAATGTCACACTCTCACAGCCATTATCTGCCTTATCTTTAATTATTTCAAAAACTCTATTCCCTTTCTGATCATCATCCGCCATTGTACTCTTTAGTACATCTCGTATAATCACTTTATTATCAGCTTGATTCTTCATGTGATTCCTCCATCTTCTACACTAAAACCTGATTCAGCACGGCAAACAAATGATACATATGTAGTTGCCCCATATCTGTATCAATATATTCTTCATCATTTACTTTTAATCCACCATATACTCTATTAAAAGAGGACACTAATTTTTCTGCTTTCACTATTTTTTCCTGCTGACGCGTTTTTCCTATTTCATTTTTTACATCTTCAATGTCTTTTACTGATATTTTCTCTATTTTTTTCTTATCTTACTAACATCAAACAACGGCATCCCATATGTCACAGAATGCCGTTTTAATCATTTTTACGCTATAATATTTTCGATAAAAATTCTCTCAATCTTGGGTTCTTTGGATTTGAAAAAAATTCCTCCGGTGTGTTCTCTTCCTGAATCTTGCCTTCGTCAATGAAAAGCACACGGTTTGCAACCTCTCTCGCAAATCCCATCTCATGAGTTACCACCACCATGGTCATTCCGTCTCTTGCCAGTTCTCTCATGAGTTCTAATACCTCCCCCACCATTTCCGGGTCAAGGGCAGAAGTCGGTTCATCAAACAGCATCACATCCGGATTCATCGCCAAGGAGCGTGCAATGGCGATTCGCTGTTTCTGTCCACCGGAAAGCTGTAACGGATAGTCATTGGCTCTGTCCGGGAGTCCGACCCTTTCTAAAAGTTCAGCGGCTTTTTTATCCGCTTCTTCCTTTGTCATCAGTCCCAGTTTTACAGGAGCTAAGGTGATGTTATCCTTGATGGTATAGTTCGGAAACAGATTAAACTGCTGAAATACCATTCCTATTTTCTGACGCATCTTATTGATATCCACGGACTTGTCAGTAATGTCTGTTCCTTCAAAGAGAATCGTTCCCGAAGTCGGTACTTCTAAAAGATTCATAGAACGCAAAAATGTAGACTTTCCACATCCTGACGGTCCTATGATTGCAACCACCTCTCCCTGATCGATTTCCGTTGTGATTCCATCCAGTACTACCTGCTGTCCAAAGGATTTGCGTAAATCCTGTACCTGAATCAGAGCATTTGCATTAACGTTCATTCGTTCTGAGTCTCCTTTCCAGTTTATTCACACCCGCTGTAAGAATCATTACAATCACAAGATAGATTGCCGCTACTCCGAATAATGGAAGAAATGGTTCGTAGGTCTTACTTCGGATAATATCCGCACCCTTTGTAACATCCATCATACCGATATAACCACTGATGGAAGTCTCTTTTAAGAGGACAATCAACTCATTTCCCAATGCCGGAAGTACGTTCTTGAACGCCTGCGGCAAAATGATTAACTTCATGGTCTGTCCATAATTAAATCCCAGACTTCTTCCTGCTTCAAACTGTCCGTTGTCTATGGACATGATACCGGAACGTACAATTTCCGCCACATAGGCACCGGAGTTGACACCAAAGGCGATGATTCCTACTACTACTTTGCTGATATTTACGGAAGCAAAGATAATGTAGTATGTAATCATCAACTGTACCATCGTCGGTGTTCCACGAATCACCGTTAAATATACGCGGCAGATAAGATTCAAGAATTTAAACGAACCGTTTTTGTCGTGATTCGCTCTTATAATTGCCACGAGAAATCCGATGGCAACACCTACTAAAACGGCAAATACCGTAATTAAGATGGTATTTTCCAAACCGGTAAGCAGATATTTCCATCTGTCTTCATATATAAAGTTCTGATAAAAACTGTCTTTAAAATCCTGCACCAATCTGTCCTCTGTTTTATTTTCTGGTAATGATTACCTGTTTTGCTGTTGCATAGCTGTCTGTAAAATCGATGTTTTTCAGACGGTCTTCTGTAACAGTCATTCCTGCTGCACCAAAATCTGCTTTTCCAGACTGTACTGCTGCAATGATAGAATCAAATTCCATATCTTCGATTTCTAATTCATAACCTAATCTGTCACAGATTGCCTGTGCAATATCTGCATCAATTCCTACTACCTCATCGCCTTCATAGTATTCATATGGCTCAAAGTATGCATTAGTTGCCATAACCAGTTTTCCTTTGGAACGGTCAACATCTGCCGGAGATTCGTAAGGACTCTTCCCCTTGGTATCATCGCCAATGTAGTTAGAAATAATGGAATCTAAGGTTCCGTCTTCTTTTAATTCTGCTAACGCCTTGTTCATTTCTTTGGTCAAATCAGGATTGTCTTTGGATACGCAGATTGCATATTCTTCCGTTGTGAAATCCTCATCTAAAATCTGTAAATCATCGTTTTTATCTACAAATGCCTGTGCCGGCTGGGAATCGATGATAACACAGTCAATCTTACCCTGTTTTACAGCCTGAACTGCGTCTGCTCCCTTGTTATAACGCTCAATTTTTGTGCCCGCATCGTCATTTTCGTATTCATCGGATGCATAGATGTCTCCAGTGGTTCCAAGCTGTACTCCGATGGTCTTTCCTGCTAAATCATCTACAGAATGTACGGTATTCTCTGCTTTTTTATCTCCACCACAGGCTGTAAGTGCGAATACCATGCCTGTAGCAAGTAACAGTGCTGCTGCCTTTCTTAAGTTCTTCATAATGTTTCCTCCTTGTATAAATATGCACTTATTATAGCATTTTTTTAGGAAAAAACAAGTTTGAATTACTG
>JBJELL010000321.1:0-6953 GCA_051879115.1 Lachnospiraceae bacterium | reverse complement strand
AGGGTCTAGAAAATGCACATCACAGGTCGCTACCACCAGCTTGCCGAATTCCTCTCCCAACTTGCAGATTTTTCGGTTAATATCCTGCAATTCTTCGATGGTGGATACCGGTGCTTTATCACTTTCCAACATGAACTTATTGTTGCCAAGAGGCTGAATCTCCAGATAATCATAGAAATTCACAAGCCTTGCAATCTCCTCATTTGAACGTCCATTTAGGATTGCCTGATACAGTTCTCCTGCTTCACAGGCAGAACCGATACAAAGACCTTCCTTGTATTTTAAGTACTGGCTCTTTGGAATTCTCGGACGTTTTGCATAGTAAGTCATATGAGAATCCGATACCAGACGGTAGAGATTGATTCTTCCCACTTCGTTTTGTGCTAAAATAATGGCATGATGGGTAGGAAGTTTTTTTATCATGTCTACGGAGGCTGTTCCAAGGGCATTCAATTCATCTAAGGTCTCTATCCCCCGTTCTTTTAACATCTCAATGAATTTTACAAAAATATGTGCCGTACACTCCGCATCATCTACCGCCCTGTGGTGGTTCTCCAAAGAGATTTTCAACGCTTTTGCTACGGTATCGAGCTTATATCGGTTCAAAGCCGGAAGCAGGATATGCGCCATAGCCACCGTATCTCCCACGGTGTGGTTGCACTCTAATCCTAAATCCTTACAATTCTTTCTGATAAAACTCATATCAAATTCTGCATTGTGGGCTATCATAACTGCCCCCTTACAAAATTCCATGAAATCAGGAAGAATCTCTTCAATCGTTCCTGCATCCACAACCATATCGTCACGTATTCCGGTCAATTCCTCTATCTTATATGGAATCGGCACCTTTGGGTTGACAAACTGAGAGAACCTGTCCGTAATCTTTCCATTCTCCACTTTTACGGCACCAATTTCTATGATTTTACAGGTATTCGGACTAAAGCCCGTGGTCTCTAAGTCAAATACCACATAGGTCTCATCCAGACTCTGATTTTTTGAATTTGTAATAATATCCTTCAAATCATCTACCAGATAGGCTTCCACGCCATAGATAATCTTAAAATCCTCATCCGGACTGACCGCATGGTTCGCATCCGGGAAAGCCTGTAATGCACCGTGGTCAGTAATAGCGATTGCCTTATGTCCCCAGGATTTCGCACGTTTGATAATATCTTTGACATCGGATACTCCATCCATATCACTCATCTTGGTATGGCAGTGCAGCTCAACTCTTTTTTCCAGACTGTTATCTAGTCTTGGTACGGTAAAGTCAGGAATTTTTTTCATTCCCACTAAGAACGAAAGTCCAATTTCACTGTCGAACTTGTCCAGAGTGGTCATTCCCTTAATCTTGATAAAGTTTCCCTTGCTCAGATTTCCCATCAATTCATCTAACTGCTCATTTTTCACAAAAATCTTAGCTGCTATGGAATCGGTAAAATCAGTAACGACAATCTTTACAATAGACTTCTCACCATTGCGAAGTTCACGCACGTCGGTACTCATAATCTGACCGCGTACCACCACTTCTCCTACCTCTCCCTGAATCGTATCAATGGTAACGGCTTCTTCCTCAAAGTCTCTTCCATAGAAGACATCCGGGTTGTCGGAACGTTTGATAGGAAATTCTCTTTTTTTCTTAAAGGGTTCTTTCTTTTGGATACTCTCTTTTGGTGCAGCCTCCTCTTTCTTTGGCAGATTTTCCTTTACTACAGATTCCTCAAAAGGTACCTCTGTATCATTTGAATCTTCTCCTGAGGAATTTGAATCTCCCTTTCCAACAGAAATCCGGTTTACAATGCTATTTACCTCTAAGTCAATCTCATGGTCAGCATTTTTCTTATATCTGCTTTCTTTTTTCTTGGCAAACTCTATCTCAAACCCTGTCTGTATTCCACAGCGTTCCCGGATAATCTTATCTAAAATTTCTATCAATTCGTCCTGACTCTCTCTTGCAATCAGGGTATCTTCTAAAATCAGTTTCATTTGGGATTCGCTGAGAAATTCAATTTTGGCTGTACGGAATACATTGTAAAGCAGGAGACTATACTCCTTGATTTCGCAGAGCATACTCTCCTTATATGTATCCAAAAGGGTCTTTGCCGTATACTGACTGGACAGATGATAGTGTTCCATGACCTTAATCTGCATCTTCTGGTTTGGAAAAAGCTGTTTTTTGATATCTTCTTCTAATCGCCAGATGTCCCGTTTTTGAATCAGACGATTGTTATCCATATAGATGCGGATAAAATCCCGGTTGCGGTTCGATGCAACCTTTGTCACTGTAGCTTCTGACAAAAGTCCCCTGATTTCATTATTCAGTTGTAAAGTTGGAAAGACCTCTAAAAAGGTATTTGCCATCTTATTCACTCCAATTTAATAATTCATAACGCAGTGCTTCTAACAATTCATCTTCCGGCAGTTTCTTTACAATCTCACCGTGCTTAATCAAAAGACCTTCGCCTATACCCCCGGCAATTCCGATATCTGCTTCCTTTGCCTCACCGGGACCGTTTACCACACAGCCCATGACTGCAACCTTGATATCTAAAGGAATGTCTGCCACCATATTTTCTACTTTTCCTGCAAGAGAAATCAAATCAATCTGGGTTCTTCCACAGGTTGGGCAGGATACCACTTCAATTCCACCCTTTCTGAGCCCAAGGGTTTTTAAAATCAGTTTGGCAGACTTTACCTCTTCTACCGGGTCTCCTGTTAAGGACACGCGGATGGTATCGCCGATTCCCTGATGTAAAATCAGTCCCAATCCGATTGCAGACTTGATATTTCCACTTGTGATGGTGCCGGATTCTGTAATTCCCACATGTAACGGATAATCGGTCTTCTTTGCAATGAGTTCATGGGCTTTGACACACATCATAACGTCCGAGGACTTAATTGAGATGACAAGATTGTCATATCCGCTTTCCTCAATAATATGCACCTTATCTAAGGCACTCTCCACTAATCCTTCTGCGGTTACTCCGTGATACTTCTCTACTAACTCTTTTTCTAAGGAACCACTATTCACACCGACACGTATTGGGATATTTCTCTCCTTTGCCACATCCACAACCGCCTGAATCCGTTCTTTCGAGCCGATGTTTCCCGGATTGATACGGATTTTGTCCGCTCCGTTTTCCATGGCTGCGATTGCTAACCTGTAGTCAAAATGAATATCTGCCACCAACGGAATGGAAATCTGTTTTTTTATCTCTGAAAATGCCTTTGCCGCCTCCATCGTCGGAACCGCACAACGAATAATCTCACAACCTGCCGCTGTCAGCTTATGAATCTGTTCCACCGTCGCCGCTACATCCTCCGTCTTTGTATTGGTCATAGACTGAATCAGAATCGGATTCCCTCCGCCGATAACTCTGTCTCCAATCCGTATTTCTCTCGTATTCATAGTATGCCTCCCTCAAAGGTTATCGTTAAAAGAGTTTTCGTATATCATTAAACATAATCACTACCATAAGTGCCATCAAAAGGCAGATTCCCACAAAGTGAACCATACCCTCCTTTTCTGGGTCGATACCCTTTCCGCGTATTCCTTCTACAATCAGAAATACCAGTCTTCCTCCGTCCAATGCCGGAAGTGGAAGCAGGTTCATAACACCTAAGTTTGCAGAAAGCAGAATCACCCAGTTGAGCATTCCGGTAAATACGGAAAACCATCCAACCGATGCCCCTGCCTCATAGGTGTCACTGACTCCTTTTACAATACCCACCGGACCGGATAGATCATTGAGTCCCACCTGTCCTGTTACAAGCATTTTCAGGCTTTCCAAGGTGCTGCAAATCCAGTATTTTACCTCATAGACACCATACTGAACGGTCTGTAATACGTTTCCTTTCTCACGCTGCGTACTTCCGTAAAAACCAAAGAGATATCTTCCGCTCTCTTCGTCATAACGTGGCGTAATGGTTGTTTCATAGGTCTTTCCGTCTCTTTCATAGACCACATCGATTGCCTCATCACTGTGAAAAAAGGTGTAAATGCTGACCTCCCGGTAGAGATGGATTCTTTTGGAATCCAGTTTTTTTATCACATCTCCGGTCTGTAATCCGGCTTCTTGAGCCGGATACCCCTCCATAAGTTCCGGCACCACCGGTCTGTCATAGCCGACACATGCCACTAAAATAATTCCTACCACAAATGCCATGATAAAGTTAAAGACCGGTCCTGCCGCCACGACAGAGATTCTGGCTAAAACGGATTTACTCTGAAAAGAACCTTCATCCGTACTCTCTCCGTCTTCTCCCTCCATCATACAGGCTCCGCCAAAAGGCAGTAACTTTATGGAATATTTCGTCTCTCCTTTTGTAAAACCCAC
The DNA here is from genome assembly GCA_051879115.1 of Lachnospiraceae bacterium. Lineage (GTDB taxonomy): Bacteria > Bacillota > Clostridia > Lachnospirales > Lachnospiraceae > Maccoyibacter. The sequence goes on along the minus strand of JBJELL010000321.1, from coordinate 2,616 downwards.
AAGGGTAGGACCTAGTCCGATACAGAACTCATTTACCTTAATTCCTGCCCGTTTTGCCAACAGGAAATGTCCCAACTCATGAAACAATACTATAATACTGAAAATAAGAATTGCTATGATTATTTTCAAGATTTCCACCTGCTCTCTATATATTCATACACAGTCTGCTCTGTTTCTAGTACTTCTTCTAACTTCGGTGCTTCTATATATGGAATCTCTTCCATCGCCCGTGCAATCATTGCCGTAATATCCCAAAATCCAATCTCTTTATTTAAAAACATGGCAACTGCACGTTCATTCGCCGCATTGAATACCGTCGGCATATTTCCTCCCCGTTTCATTGCCTGCAAGGCAAGAGATAATCCTTCAAACGTCTCCATATCCGGCTTTTCAAAGGTCAGATTTCCCAATTCGTAGAAATCCAATCTCTTTCCACTTAGGTTTCTCCGGTTCGGATAATAGAGTGCGTACTGAATCGGCAGACGCATATCCGGAGTTCCAAGCTGGGCAATTACTGCTCCGTCTTCATACTCCACCATGGAATGAATCACGCTCTGAGGATGTACCACTACCTGTATCCGATCCAAATCCACATCAAAGAGCCACTTTGCCTCCATAACCTCAAGTCCCTTATTCACTAAGGTAGCTGAATCTACGGTTATCTTTCTTCCCATGCTCCAATTCGGATGTTTCAGGGCATCTTCTAAGCTCACATTTTCTAGTTCTGCCCTCGTTTTGCCCCGGAAAGGACCGCCGGATGCCGTCAACAGAATCTTTGCTATTTTGTTCTCCCTTTCTCCATTTAAGGATTGAAAAATGGCACTGTGCTCACTGTCCACAGGAAGAATCGGCACCTGATACTCCTTTGCCAACGGCATAATCAAATGTCCCGCTGTTACCAATGTCTCTTTATTGGCAAGGGCAATGGTCTTTCCTGCCTTAATTGCTTCCACCGTAGGACGAAGTCCCAACATTCCCACAATGGCTGTTACTAGAATCTCAGAATCTTTCTGCTTAGAAACCTCAATCAGACCATCCATTCCCGAAACAATTCTGACATCTAAATCTTTTACTCTTACCCTTAAATCTGCTGCCTTTTCTTCTTCCCATACGGCAGCTAAAACGGGCTTAAATTCCCGAATCTGTCTTTCTAAAAGTGTAATGTTACTTCCCGCCGCAAGGGCTGTTACTTCTATATCCTGCTGTTCCCGCACGATTTCTAAAGTCTGGGTTCCGATGGAACCTGTAGAGCCTAAGATTGCTATTTTTTTCATATAAAAACCTCATATCATTTTATGAAATATACTGCTAAATAGAATATGATAGGTGCAGTAAATATCACGCTGTCAAAACGGTCTAAAATACCGCCGTGTCCCGGAATTAATTTTCCGTAGTCCTTAATGTCATAGTTCCTCTTGATTGCCGATGCAGTCAAATCTCCCACCATGGAAATCAGTGCTCCCACTGCACAGATTCCTGCCATAAACCAAATCGTTGCCGTATCTGCATGCATGGCATCTTTAAATACAAAGCCATAAATAATTGCCAAAAGTGCTGCTCCCACAACACCGCCTACGGCTCCTTCAATGGATTTTTTCGGGCTCAATTTCGGTGCCATCTTATGTTTTCCAATGAGGACTCCCACACAGTATGCACAGGTGTCACATCCCCAGGAGCAAAGGAAAATCAACCATACCAGATAGGCTCCTGCCCTAAGTTCTCTCGTCTGATATACAAAAGAAAGCATAACTGCTACATAGAAGACTCCAAAAAACGCTGCTAACATCTGTTCCGTTTGATATTTTGGATAGGAAAAAACATATACAAACATCAATACCACCAAGAGTCCTAAGACAAACATCATAGTGTCCGGAATAAAGTCAAATGCCAGATGTGCATAGTAAAGAATTGCCGCAAGATATCCTACCATTCCTGCTAATTCTTTTTCTATTTTAAACACACGATAGAGTTCAAACATTCCAATCAATGAAATAATTCCCAGACTGCAAAGTAACACATTTCCCCCGGTAATAATCAATACCAGTGCTACTGCCACTAATACAATTCCACTCAAAAGACGTGTCTTAAACATTATGCCTCCTCCTTTACTCCGCCATACCTTCTGTCTCTTTGATTGTACACTTCAATGGCTTTTTCTAATTCTTTCTTGTTAAAATCCGGCCACGGAACCGGTGTAAAATAAAATTCACTGTAGGCTAACTGCCAGAGCAGATAATTAGACAAACGCTGTTCTCCGCTGGTGCGAATCATCAAATCCGGATCAGGAATACCCTTCGTATCTAAGTATCCTGCAAATTTTTCTTCGGTAATATCCTCGATAGAGAGTTTTTTTTCATCATAATCTGCAACCATCTTTTTCATAGCACGTATCATCTCATCCCTGCTTCCATAATTCAAAGCAATTTGAAGATTCAACCCTGCATTCTCCTTAGTTGCTTCCTCTAATTCCAGAATCGTATTCTGGAACTTTTCATCCAGTCTTGAGATATCGCCTAAAACCCTTACCCTCATATCGTTCTTATTCGCTCTTTTAATACAATTCTTTAAATAGGTGTTCAAAAGCTTCATCAAGGCTTCCACCTCGGAATCCGGACG
>JBJELL010000320.1:0-1745 GCA_051879115.1 Lachnospiraceae bacterium | reverse complement strand
ATTGATAAAATACTTTCTATAATAGCCTTGACAAGCCACCATAAAATGATATAATGACCATATCCTAGTAAAAGAGTAGGTAATGAAAGAAGGTATAAAAAATGAGCAGATTAATTTATTTAGATAACGCAGCGACAACTCAGGTTTATCCGGAAGTGTTCGATGCGATGAAACCCTATTTTACAGAGTATTATGGAAACCCGTCTGCAATCTATACATTTGCGGGAGAAGCAAAAAAAGCAGTGGCAAAGTCAAGGGAAATCATAGCAAATGGAATTCATGCAAAAGAAGAGGAGATTTACTTTACCGCAGGGGGTTCTGAGTCGGATAACTGGGCATTAAAGGCAACAGCAGAATTCTACCAAAATAAGGGAAAGCATATTATTACCACAAAGATAGAACACCATGCCATCCTCCATACCTGTGAATATTTAGAAAAGAACGGATATGAGGTTACCTATGTAGATGTAGATGAGAACGGACGTGTAAAATTAGACGAATTAGAAGCAGCAATCCGTCCGGATACCATTTTAATCTCTGTGATGGCGGCAAACAATGAGATTGGAACCATCCAGCCCTTAGAAGAAATCGGAAAGATTGCTAAGAAGCATGACATTCTCTTCCACACCGACGCGGTACAGGCTTTCGGTCATATCCCTTTGGATGTGGAGAAAATGAATATTGATATGCTAAGTGCCAGTGGACACAAGATTCACGGTCCAAAGGGTGTGGGACTTCTATATATCAGAAAAGGAGTAAAAATCCGTTCCTTTATCCACGGCGGAGCACAGGAGAGAAAGAGAAGAGCCGGAACCCATAACGTACCGGGAATCGTGGGATTTGGAAAAGCAGCAGAACTGGCATTTCAGAATATGGACAAAAATATTTCCTATGAGTCTGAATTAAGAGATTATTTAATTGAGAGAATATTAAAAGAGATTCCGCACACCAGATTAAACGGAGACAAAACAGAGCGCCTTCCAAACAATGCCAACTTCTGTTTCCGGTTTATTGAGGGAGAATCCCTGTTGATTTTATTAGATCAAAACGGCATCTGCGGTTCTAGTGGTTCTGCCTGCACCTCGGGTTCCTTAGATCCGTCCCATGTACTATTGGCAATCGGACTGCCTCATGAGATTGCACACGGTTCTCTTCGTCTGACAATTTCAGAAAAGACCACAAAGGAAGAGATTGATTTTACCGTAGATAAATTAAAAGAAATTATCGAGAGACTAAGAGGAATGTCTCCGTTATATGAAGATTTTATAAAAAAACAGAAATAGGAGAAAGGAAGACAGATTATGTATAGTGAAAAAGTAATGGACCATTTTAACAATCCAAGAAACGTTGGAGAGATGGAAGACCCAAGTGGAGTCGGCACCGTTGGAAATGCAAAATGCGGCGATATCATGAGAATGTATTTGGATATTGACGAGAATAACATCATACAGGAAGCAAAATTCAAGACCTTTGGCTGTGGCGCAGCAGTGGCAACCAGCAGTATGGCGACAGAACTGGTCAAAGGAAAGAGTGTACAGGAAGCATTACAGGTAACAAATAAGGCAGTAATGGAGGCACTGGATGGACTTCCTCCGGTAAAAGTGCACTGTTCCCTGCTTGCAGAAGAAGCAATTCATGCGGCATTATGGGATTATGCCGAAAAGAACCATATTACCATCGAAGGATTGGAAAAACCGGTCAGTGATATCGGAGAAAAAGAAGAAGAAATCGAAGAAGAATATTAG
>JBJELL010000319.1:0-1746 GCA_051879115.1 Lachnospiraceae bacterium | reverse complement strand
ATGTGGATGGAGAGGTGCAAAAGATAGCGGACTACGTTGGAGATTCCTTTTATTTAAGCAAAGCGGCGACACAGGTAGAGCAGAAAAATATCCTGTTTTGTGGTGTCAGCTTCATGGGAGAGAGTGCAAAAATTTTAAACCCAAAGAAAAATGTGATTATGGCAGATGAGAGTGCCGACTGTCCAATGGCACACATGGTCACAGTAGAGCAGATTGAAGAGGTGCGGGAGAAGTTCGAGGATTTAGCAGTAGTCTGTTATGTGAATTCCACTGCCGAGATAAAAGCAGTTTCCGATGTCTGTGTCACTTCTTCAAATGCAGTCAGGGTGGTACAGCGCCTTCCACAGAAAAATATCTTTTTTGTACCGGATAATAACCTTGGAAGATATGTAGCAGAGAAAGTACCGGAGAAACACTTTATTTTCCACGATGGATTCTGCCATGTGCATAAAAGCATCCATGCAAAGAATGTAGAAGAAGCAAAGGCAGTATATCCTGACGCACTGGTACTCACCCATCCGGAATGTACGCAGGATGTCATTGCATTATCTGATTTTGTGGGAAGTACTTCGGAAATCATCGACTATGCAACGAACAGTACAGCAGAAAAATTCATCATCTGTACTGAGATGGGAGTCTTCTATGAATTACAGCAGAAGAATCCGAATAAAAAATTCTATTCCGTGGGACACAGACAGTTCTGTCCGAATATGAAGCGGGTTACCTTAGAAAAGGTAGAGCGGGCATTAGAAGAGATGGAACCTGTTATGGAATTATCGGAAGAAATCATAGAAAGTGCAGCCAGACCTCTTGTGAAAATGTTAGAATTGGCAAAATAAAAAAATATATACAGGAGATTTTATGTATAGAAAAACGATTCAGGAATTAGAACAGGAACAGGGTAACAGACTTGTTATTGATATCCGAAAGAAAGAGGATTTTGAAAAAGAGGCCTATCCCGATGCTGTAAATATTTATTGGGAGACTTTTTGTGAGCATCTTTTGGAAGTGCCAAAAGAGACACCTCTTTATCTCATCTGCTATACCGGGGAAAAGAGCGATGAATTAGCAGAAGAACTCAGGGAAAAAGGCTATGAGGCATATAGTGTGGAAGGAGGCTATCGTTCTTATCTGCGGTTAAAATTAAGTCGTCTTATGGAGAAAAAAGAGGAGACAGAAGACCGCTGCAAAGAGGTAGAACGAAGCATTGTAAAAAAATTCCGCAAAGAAATCTGGAGAAAATTCACAAAGGCAGTCAACGAGTACCAACTGATTCAGGATGGGGATAAGATTGCAGTCTGTATCTCCGGTGGAAAGGATTCCATGCTGATGGCAAAGCTGTTTCAGGAATTAGAACGTCATGGACAGAAGAATTTTGAGGTGGTCTATCTGGTAATGAATCCGGGCTATAATGACATCAATTACCAGACGATACAGGACAATGCAAAACTTTTAAATGTACCGATTACGGTATTTCAGTCGGAAATGTTTGATATTGTGGCTGACGTGGGAGATGCTCCGTGTTATCTCTGTGCCAGAATGAGAAGAGGACATTTATATAGCAAAGCAAAGGAGTTAGGATGTAATAAAATCGCCTTAGGCCATCATTTTGACGATGTCATTGAGACAATTCTAATGGGAATGCTCTATGGAGGCCAGATTCAGACCATGATGCCAAAACTCCACAGTACGAATTTTGAAGGGATGGAACTTATCCGTCCCCTTTATTTGGTACGGGAAGAGGAT
>JBJELL010000318.1:0-1762 GCA_051879115.1 Lachnospiraceae bacterium | reverse complement strand
TATGAAAAGAGCAGTTGCCCTATGTGGCGGGGGAACCAAAGGAGCTTATGAATTAGGTGTATGGCAGGCATTAAAGGAATTAGATATTGATTATCAGATTGTGACAGGAACGTCTATTGGTTCTATCAACGGGGCAATGATGGCATGTGGAGATTATGAAAACGCAAAGATGCTCTGGGAAACCATAGAGATGGATAAAATTATGGAAGATGGTATCAACCTGACCAATACCATTGAAGGGATGTATAATCAAAAAGAAGCCCTGCGTCCGTTTTTAAAAAAATATGTACAGAATAAGGGAGCGGATGTCTCCCCTTTTGAGAAATTTATTGCAGAACTGATTGATGAAGAAAAGGTACGTGATTCAAAAGTGGATTTTGGACTGGTGACGGTTCAGGTATCGCCTTTTAAGCCGTTAGAACTTCGGATAGAGGATATTCCAAAGGGAATGTTACAGGAATACATTATGTGTTCTTCGGCAATCTTCCCATTGTTTCCAATGCATAAGATTGGAAATAAGACCTATGTGGACGGATGCTATTATGACAATCTTCCGATTGACCTTGCTCTTAAGATGGGAGCAGATGAAGTAATTGCCGTAGATTTGCATGTTACGCCAAGTCATCCGGAGTATCTGAACAAACCTTTTGTAAAATATATCTATCCGGGAAGATCCTTAGGTACAATGATGAATTTTGAAAAAGACATTATCAATGCCAATATCTTATCGGGATATCAGGATGCTATGAAGGTATTTGGAAAAATGACGGGATTTGTCTATACCTTTGAAAAGGACAGCCTGAAAAAATATAGAAAACAGATGTCGTGCTACATGTCTGCGATTCTGCGTACAGAGTCCGGGCATAACGAAGTATCAGGACCGGGCAGATTTTTAAAACAGAGTCCGCTAAAACGGATTTGTACTGCATTAGAGGAGCATACTCAGGGTAAAATATTGACAAAGGAGGATTATTTTGTCAGGGGAGCGGAAATCTGTGGTGCCTATTTTGGAATTCCGGCAGAGAAGACCTATACCATGGAGGAATTCATAGGCTTACTTATCCAGAGCGGGAAATCCCTACCTGAGACTACAGATGGAAGAGAACTTGCGGCAGAACTTTTTTTGAAAGTATGCATATAGTATATTGATGTTTTTTCCAGGAGTGGGAACGTGGATTACAATAACTATAGCGGCAGAGAACCATGGCTTTACATGCAGCAGAATTATCCGTTTTATACACCATATTCCATGCAGGCACAGGGAAACTACCTGAACGAGATGGAGTATGAAAAAGATTTGGATAGAATGAAAGAATTATATCCAAAGGAAGTAAAGAGAATACAGAAATATGTAGATGAGGAATGTGACCGTATGGAGTATGAGGGAAGTCTGATGTTTGATGAATATCCGGATAAGACCATGCTTCAGAGGGTCTGCAAAAATATTATGGATAAGATTCAGGCGGATGAAGCACAGAGGGAAACAGAAGATGATATGGAAAGCAGTGAATACCGCAGAAGACCGCCAAGAGGGGATGGATTGTCGGATTTGATTGAAGTGCTTCTATACAACGAGATGTATAAAAGACGTTGCCGTCGGCGCCGTTGTAACCGCTGGTGGTAGAATAAGAGGAAAATGTGGTGCGTCAGGCTTGCCTGCGCACCATAAAAAAGGGAGGACAGGCTTGTGCAGAAAGGAAAGATAAAGGTGATTGCCCTGTTAGGGGCATTTATTTTGACGGTGTTTATCGTTGGTCTTATA
>JBJELL010000317.1:0-7146 GCA_051879115.1 Lachnospiraceae bacterium | reverse complement strand
AGTCCGTCTAATGAAGACAGCGTACCAACTTTTTAGACTTTCTAAGCAGATGCATGAACAAAACCAAATTATGATTATGCGACAGCTCCCTTAGACTCCCTTACTTGCCAGCGGAAGAGTGAAGATGAATTCCGTTCCAACGCCTTCCGTACTGATAACGTTGATATTTTCATCATGGGCGCTAATAATCTCCTTAACAATGGAAAGACCGAGTCCCGTTCCACGTTTGTCTTTTCCACGGGAGAGGTCTGTCTTATAAAATCGTTCCCAAATCTTAGAAATACTGTCCCGGGGGATACCGATTCCATAATCCTTAATAGAAATATAGGCTTTGCCATTTTTCGATGTAGTCTCAATGTCGATTTTAGAATCCGAATGTGAGAATTTAATGGCATTATCAATCAGATTGTAAAGTACCTGCTGAATCTTTCCCATATCGGCGTGAACCCTTAGTTTTTCTTCAGAAAAATGCAATTCAAAGGAAAGATGTTTTTCACGGCAGGTTCCCTCAAAGGTTTCAGAAGTCTTTTGGATGATACCGTTGATATCAAAATCCGTAACATCTAAGATATAGCTCTTTCCCTCGTATTTATTCAGTTCTAAGAGACTCTCCGTAAGCTTGGTCAGACGTTCTGTTTCAAATAGAATGATGTTTAAGTATTTTTCCTGTAATTCCGGTGGAATGGTACCGTCTAAAATAGCATCGATGTATCCGCGGATAGAAGTCAGCGGAGAACGGAAATCATGGGAGACATTGGAGATAAAATTACGCTGTTTCTCCTCAATGGTGTTCAACTTATCTGCCATGTAGTTGAGGGAGGCGGCAATATAGCTGATTTCATCTGTGTTGCTGTGAACCGGAAGCGGAATGGTGTAATTACCCTTGGCATATTCTTTAGAGGCAACGGACAACTCATGAATCGGGAGATATACCAGATGTTTGAAAATAAAAAGCAAAATGCCTGCAAATAGAAGCAGGATTGCCCATGACAGATAGGAAATATTCAAAAACTCATTGTGAAAGGTGTGAAAATCGTGAAAAGGCTTATGGATGAGAACATAGGCAAAGGTGCGGTGTTCATTCCGAATAGGAGCGAGTACCGATAAATGTTCGGAATCAAAACAACCGTAAAAATCTCCGAGCATATAGCGGGAGGAGTCAAAATCTTTGATATCAAAAGAAGAAATGGTTGTATCCGAAGAAAAAGCCCCATCCTCTGTAAAAGTATAGAGAATCTGCCCATCCGGCTGTATAATCCAGATAGGGGAATCCAGATAATGACTTAAATAGGTCAGTGAATTTTTCGTTTCGGCATCCGGGGAAAAATCGATAGGAGAAGTTCCGTCAAAAAGAGAAGAGATAACGGTAGCTTCTTCGTAGAGATTTTGCACCTCATTGTCTTTTAATTTCTGAAAAGAAAGTCTTGAAGTCACTGTGGCAACGATTAAGAAGCCACAGATTCCAAACAATATAAATCCGGTAAAAATTTTTGTATATAATGTACGCTTCATTATTTAACCTCGAACTTATAACCAATCCCCCAAACGGTTGCAATTCTCCAGGAATCGTGGTCTTTGATTTTTTCACGCAGACGTTTGACATGGACGTCTACTGTTCTGGTATCTCCGATGTATTCATATCCCCAGATATTATCTAAAAGCTGCTCTCTGGTAAAGACCTGATTTGGAGAGGATGCAAGGAAGTAGAGCAACTCTAACTCCTTTGGAGGCATATCCACCGATTTATCATAGTAGAGAACCGAATAATTGGACAGATTAATGACCAGATCGTCATAGGTCACACATTTAAGCCCCGGATTTGTAGAAGCCTGTGTATTGACGGGCTGATAGCGTCGTAGGACCGCCTTTACTCTTGCCACCAGTTCTTTGGTATCGAAGGGTTTTAACATATAGTCATCCGCACCTAATTCTAATCCCAATACCTTGTCAAAGACTTCACCCTTTGCAGACAACATGATAATCGGCGTATTGGATTTGGCTCGGATTTCCCGACAGACCTGATAACCGTCAATGCCCGGAAGCATCAAATCGAGGATAATCAGATTCGGTTGATAGCTGTCAAAGACTTCTAATGCCATTTCGCCGTCGTGTACCATTCTTGTCTGGAAACACTCTTTGGTAAGGTACAAAGAGATTAAATCTGCGATATTTACATCATCGTCAACGATGAGAATTTTTTGCTTGTTCATAAAAATAGCCTTCTTTCTTATTTAAACTCGGCAATCGTAACGCCGGCATCACCTTCGCCGAATTCAGCTAAATGATAATTTTTCACATACTTTGATTTCTTTAAATAACCGTGGACGGCATTTCTAAGAGCCCCCGTTCCCTTTCCGTGGACAATCCGAACAGAAGACAGATGGGCTAAGTAAGCATCATCTAAATACTTATCGAGTTCACTCAGTGCTTCGTCTACGGTCATTCCAAGGAGTTTGATTTCCGTAGAAATGGTAGCACTCTTATTCATCTTAATCTTGCCCGCACTGGTCTTTTGGAATTTCTTAGAGTTCACATCTGATTCATCAGGAAGTAAAATCAAGTCGTTGATATTGACCTGGGAACGCAGAATACCCATCTGGACAAAAAGGTTGCCCTTTGCGTCCGGTAAGGTGTGGACAGTGCCTTTTAAGTTCATGCTTAAGACCTTCACCGAGTCTCCGATGCGGAGCTTTTTTGGTGCCTTGGTATTTGCAGCAGGAGACTTGGATTTTAACGCCATGTTCTTTTCCACTTCGTTCATCTTGTTGCGGAGTTTGGTTCGCTCCTGCTCCATCGTCTTGTTGTCCGCATTGATTTTACCATATTTTTGGAAATTGCGGATAGAGGCATCGGCAACTTCTTTTGCTTCCCGTAAAATCTTGTGGGCTTCTTCATTTGCTTCCCTTAAGATTTTTTCCCGGCTGTTGTCTAAGCGTTCCTGTTTTTCTTCTAAACGTTTCTTTAAGGTCTCAATCTCTGCCTTATAAGAACTGATTTCTAACTGTTCTTTTTCAATGGTAACACGGCTGTCTTCTAAACGTGCGATTAAATCCTCAAAATTCTCTTCGTTTTCTGTAATCCGTGATTTTGCATCCTCAATAATGGAGCTATCCAGTCCCAGTTTTCCGGAGATTGCAAAAGCGTTACTTTTTCCCGGAATACCGATTAAGAGGCGGTAGGTCGGACTTAAGGTTTCCATGTCGAATTCACAGCAGGCATTCTCCACGCCTTCTGTCTGAAGGGCAAAGACCTTAATCTCACTGTAATGGGTAGTTGCCATCGTGCGGATGCCCCGGTTATGAAGTCCCGATAAAATAGAAATCGCAAGGGCAGCACCCTCTGTCGGGTCTGTTCCGGCACAAAGCTCATCGAAGAGAACTAGGGAATCTTCTGTAACATGCTCTAAGATGGAAACGATGTTGGTCATATGGGAAGAGAAGGTACTAAGGTTCTGCTCAATGCTCTGTTCATCCCCGATATCTGCAAAAACGTCGGTAAAAATAGCAAGTTCACTGTTGTCATTTGCAGGGATATGAAGTCCTGCCTGTCCCATTAAGGTAAAGAGTCCTACCGTCTTAAGGGAAACCGTCTTACCACCAGTGTTTGGACCCGTTACGATAAGTAAGTCAAATTCCGAACCCAGACGGATGTCGATTGGAACCACCCGTTTCGGGTCTAAGAGAGGATGACGTCCTTTTTTGATATTGATACGTCCTTCGGTGTTAAATACCGGAGCAACACCGTTGTAATCCTTTGCCAGCAGTGCCTTTGCAAAGATAAAATCCAAATCCACTAAAATGCGGTAGTCTTCTAAAATATATGGAATATATTCGGAAACGATATTGCTCAAATCGGCGAGAATCTTTTCGATTTCCTCGGCTTCTTTTAAGGAAAGCTCTTTTAACTCATTATTCAGGTTCACAATGGCAAGGGGTTCGATGAACACAGTAGAACCGGTGGAGGACTGGTCGTGTACCATACCGGAAATCTGATTCTTGTGTTCCGCCTTGACAGGCAGACAGTAGCGTCCGTTTCTCATGGTGATGACATTGTCCTGTAAATAGCCGTTTGCAGAAGCGGAATTGAGCAGGCTGTTCATCTGGGTGTGAATCTTAGACTGCATGCCGTTCATGCTGCGGCGGATGGATTTTAGAGCGGGACTGGCATCGTCTGCAATCTCATCAGAAGAAATGATACATCTTCGGATTTCTTCTAAAAGGGGTGTTAAAGGCTCAATCCCATCGAACAACGGGTCTAAGGAGTCGGTGACGGACTCCTCTCTGTCACTTCTTGAAAAGGCTTTGGCACGTTTTGCCACTTCTAAAAGAGAGGCTAAGTGCAGCAGTTCTTCAATTCCAAGAGAAGCGCCGATTTCAAGGCGTTTCATGGAAGGGGTTACATCGTGGATGCCTAAGAAAGAAAGACTTCCCTTCTTAAAAATACGGGTTAAGGCATCCCCAGTCTGCTGTTGTGCAGATTCGATTTCTGCTAAATCTGTCATGGGTTCTAACTTCTGACAGCGTTTTTTGGCAGCGTCACAGTTGGCGTGGCGTACCAGCAAATCTATAATTTTATTATATTCTAAAGTGCGTAGTGCTTTTTTATTCATTCCTAATCTCCAATATTTTTTAAAAATATTATAGCCCAATTTTTTTAGAATGAAAAGAAAAAAAGAGTGTATCAGAAAAATCTTGCAACGGATGGGCGGAAAACGTATAATGAAGAGGAAAAGATTGATAGTTTATAGAGGAAAGGACGCACAAGGTGCGGTTGGTTTTATGAGATTTATAGAGACACTCCGGGAGGGAGAGAGAATTAATGAAATTTACCTTTGCAAGTTCAAACAGACAGCTTTGACAAAGGCGGGAAAACCTTATGAAAATGTAATTTTGCAGGATAAGACGGGAACACTGGATGCAAAAATCTGGGATGTGGGTTCCGTTGGGATAGATGAATTTGACGCATTGGACTATGTGCAGATAACGGGAGATGTAACTTCTTTTCAGGGTTCATTGCAGTTGAATATCAAGCGGGCGAGAGTAGCAGGTGAGGGAGAGTACGAGCCAAAAGACTACCTGCCAATCAGTGAAAAAGACATTCCTCAAATGTATAATGAAATCTTAGGCTTTGTGGAAAGCGTTAAGAATCCATATCTGAAACAGTTAGCGGAGAGCTTTTTTAAAGATAAAGATTTCGAAGAGCGTTTTCAGTTCCATTCTGCGGCTAAGAGCGTACATCATGGCTTTGTAGGGGGATTGTTAGAGCATACATTAAGTGTTACGAAGATTTGTAATTTTTACGCAGAGGCGTATCCGTTTATGAATCGTGACCTGTTGATTTGTGCGGGCATGTTTCATGACATTGGAAAGCTAGAAGAAATCTCCAGATTTCCGGCAAACGATTATACGGATGCAGGACAGCTTTTAGGTCATATTATGATTGGTGCTGAGATGGTGGGAGAGCATATCCGCCAGATTCCGGGTTTTCCGGTAAAACTGGGAAATGAGTTAAAGCACTGTATTTTATCCCATCATGGAGAGTTGGAATTCGGTTCGCCGAAAAAGCCGGCGTTGATGGAGGCAATGGCACTCAGCTTTGCGGATAATATGGATGCAAAGATGCAGACTATGAAAGAGGCGTTAGCAGCAGTACCGGATGGAAATACGGAGTGGCAGGGATTTAACCGTTTCCTTGGAACGAATATCCGTAAGACGAGCGAGTAAATATAGAAAGGATGAAATCCGAGCACATGACTACGATGTCCGAGGATATTGTGATACCTAAATGGGTGTTTCATGTGTGAGGATTTTTTTGTTTATGTTGAAGAAAAATGATATTTTAACTTTGAAAATTGAGGATATGGGCGTTGATGGAGAGGGTATCGGAAAGGTTGATAATATCCCTCTTTTTGTAAAAGATGCGTTGATAGGTGATGTGGTTTCGGTAAAGGTTATGAAGATGAAGAAAAACTACGGTTATGCGAGACTTCTTGAAATCTTAGAACCTTCTAAGGACCGTGTGACACCGCGGTGTGAATTCCACAGAACCTGCGGCGGGTGCCAGATTCAGGCACTTTCCTATGCAAAACAGTTGGAGTTCAAGGAACGGAAGGTGCGGAATAATCTGATGCGGATTGGAGGTTTTTCTAAGGAAGTCTTAGATGAGGTTATGGAGCCGATTATCGGAATGGACGAGCCGTACCATTACCGGAACAAGGCACAGTTCCCGGTGGGAAAGGATAAGGATGGAAATATCATTACGGGATTCTATGCAGGCAGAACCCATACCATTATTCCGAACCGGAATTGTCTGTTAGGAATGCCGCAGAATGAGAAAATTCTGGATATCGTCATAGGTTTTATGGAAAAGTACGGAGTGGAGCCTTATGACGAGAAGACAGGAAAGGGAGTGGTACGCCATGTGCTGACACGCTATGGACATACCACGAAAGAGTGGATGGTGTGTCTTGTGATTAACAGCGAGGAACTTCCACATGCGAAGGAGCTTGTAGAGGAACTCCGTAAGCTGGAGGGAATGAAGAGTATTTCAGTTAATATTAACCGGAAGAATACCAATGTGATTCTCGGAGAAAAGGTGAAGACCCTCTGGGGAGAGGATTATATTACAGATTATATTCATCTGCGTACCGGAGAGGACTGGAAGGTGGAAGGAGAGGGGATTGCCTATCAGATTTCTCCACAGTCTTTCTATCAGGTAAATCCGGTGCAGACGGAGAAGCTGTATAGTACGGCGTTAGAGTATGCCGGGCTGACCGGGAAGGAGAATGTGTGGGATTTGTACTGCGGAATCGGGACGATTTCCCTGTTCTTAGCCCAGAGAGCGAAGCTGGTGTCGGGAGTTGAGATTGTTCCGCAGGCGATTGAGGATGCGAAGCGGAATGCAAAGATTAATGGTATGACGAATACCCGGTTCTATGTAGGGAAGGCAGAGGAAGTGCTGCCACAGCATTATCGCAGTACGGGGGAAAAAGCGGATGTGATTGTGGTGGACCCGCCGAGGAAAGGGTGCGATGAAAAGTGTTTGGAGACGATTGTGCAGATGGAGCCGGAGCGGGTTGTGTATGTGAGCTGTGATTCGGCGACGTTAGCGAGGGATTTGAAGTATTTGGGGGAGAATGGGTATGAG
>JBJELL010000316.1:0-1780 GCA_051879115.1 Lachnospiraceae bacterium | reverse complement strand
TAGAAATCTGCATTTTGGTACTCCTCCTTCTTCTTATTGCATTTAAACGCTTTTACACAAAGTTCTTAATAAACGTCTCCCTGTGTATCGGTGACGCCCCATACTTCTTCAATGCCTCAATATGCTTTGCTGCTCCATATCCCTTATTGGACGCAAAACCGTACTCCGGCATGATTTTATCGTATTCCTCCATGAGTCTGTCCCTAGTTACCTTTGCAATGATACTGGCAGCACCTATGGAAATGCTTTTAGCATCTCCTTTTATGATTGGAACCTGCTTAATGTCCACTCCCGGAATGGTAACTGCATCGTTTAATAATATATCGGGTGTAACGCCCAGTTTCCTTATAGCTTCCCGCATTGCCTCATAGGTTGCCTGCAATATGTTGATTTCGTCGATTCTCTGGGGACTGATAATTCCTACTCCTACGGCTACGGCTTTTTCCATGATTTCGTCATAGAGCATTTCCCTCTTCGCCGAAGAGAGTTTTTTGGAATCGTTGATATATAAAATGTCACAATCCTTCGGGAGGATGACGGCTCCGGCTACGACAGGGCCGGCAAGGGGACCTCTGCCGGCTTCATCGATACCGCAGATATAGGAACAGTTAGCGTATTTTTTTTCGTATACTTTTAACTGTTCGATGCGGGCTTTTTCTGCCTCTAATTTTTCGATTCTTTTTCTCGCCTGATTTACTGCGGTCTGTACACCGCCTCTGGTATCGCTTTCATAAGTTTCAATAAAAACAGGCAGCATGTTGTCCTCTGCTGCCTTAAGTTCTGCTTTGATTTCTCCGATTGTCTTTTGTCTGTCCAATTCTGCCTCCTACTGATGCTTGATGAATCCAAAGTCGTCGAATGGGTAGATACGAAGCCATGCCCTTCCAATGATATCTTCTTTGTGAATGATTCCCACACTCGGATCCCGGCTGTCGGAACTGTTATTGCGGTTATCTCCTAATACAAAATATTCATCTTCGCCTAAGATAATCTCGTCTTTTGCTATTCCCGGATCTAATATGATTTCCCTTCCATAGGATTCTTTTAATATCTCGCCGTTAATATAGATGTTCCCTGCATCGTCAATGCGGACTTTCTCTCCCGGCATTCCGATGATTCGTTTGATATAATACGTATCTGCCTCATACTGATAAGGGAAAATAATGATATCAAAACGCTCCGGCTCATGGAAACGGTAGGAAATCTTATCTACAATCAGATTATCTCCATCACTGAGTGTATTCTCCATAGAAGAACCACTGACCTCTGTTCTCTGTCCTACATAGTGAATAATCAAAAACATTGCCACAATGACTACTGCAAAGTAGATGACAAAACTTAATATTTCTTTTCCCGTACTTCTTTCCTTTTCTTCTGACATATCCTGTAACCTTTCTGTTTGTCTACGTCTATTCTATTCCACTGACACGGGAAATTCAAGTGTAATTTTCCCTAATTTTCCACTTCTGAATTCATCTAACAGAAGATTTGCCGCCTTAGTATAATCTAACTCGTTTCCTTTCTGAATACAGTTTCGCTTTTCTGCAATCTGAACAATTATCTCTGCCGACGTTTTTTCCTCTTCTACTTCATAGCGGGCATTTAAGACTCCCGGATAGTGTTCTTTCAAAATTGCAATCAGTTCTAATGACAGTTCATCTATATTTAAGATTTCATCTTTGATTGCTCCAATCAATGCCAGACGAAGCCCTACGGTCTGGTCTTCAAATTTCGGCCACAGGATTCCCGGTGTGTCTAAGAGTTCCACGCTCTTATTGAG
>JBJELL010000315.1:0-7214 GCA_051879115.1 Lachnospiraceae bacterium | reverse complement strand
AGGAACGATTCCGTCTAAGGATTTATATAAATTTTTTGACAGAGAGGGAAATACCTTGGTATTGCGACCGGATATTACCCCTTCGATTGCAAGGGCGGCAGCTATGTATTTTGGAGAGGAAACCATGCCGTTAAGACTCTGTTATATGGGAAATATTTTTATCAATAACAGCAGCTATCAGGGCAGATTAAAGGAATCTACCCAGTTAGGAGCGGAGTTAATCGGAGATGATTCCATTGAAGCCGATGCAGAGATTATTGCAATGGCAGTAGAATGTATGAAGAAGGCGGGATTAAAAGAATTCCAAATCAGTGTGGGCCACGCAGGATTTTTAAAAGAACTGATGGCAGAAGCAGGTTTAAATGAGGAGCAGGAAGAAGAACTCCGGGAACTGATTTCAAATAAGAACTTCTTCGGGGTAGAGGAAGTAACAGAGACGCTCGGACTTTCTAACGAACTGAAATCCCTGTTTGGACTTTTAGGCGGGTTCTATAATAATCCGGAACAGTTTGAAGAAGTAAAAAGCTATGCAAAGGGCTATGAACGTATCTTAAGTACCTTAGAGTATTTAACCGATTTACATGAGGTACTTAAGAATTATGAGGTAGAAGACTACATTTCCTATGAACTTGGTGCCTTGAGTGATTACCATTATTATACGGGAATCATCTTTTCCGCCTATACCTTTGGAACCGGAGAACCGATTGTAAAGGGTGGACGTTACGATAAACTTTTGAAATATTTTGGAAAAGATGCAGCCTCTATCGGTTTTGCTGTTGTGGTTGACCAGCTTCTAGCAGCTCTTACAAGACAAAAAGCGGAGCCATATGTAAAACAGAATTACCAGCTTATTGCCTATGACGGAAAATTCCAAAAAGAAGCGATTGCCCAGGCGAGAGCAAGAAGAAAAGCAGGCTGTTATGTACAGCTTCAAAAGATGGAAGCAGGAAAAGACCGTGCTTACTATGAAGCCTATGCAGAGCGTATGGGAATGACGGAAATTACATTGATAGATGGAGAGTAAAAAATGGAAGATATGAGATATTTAACCTTTGCACTTGGCAAGGGAAGATTAGCAAACCAGACCTTAGAAACGTTTGAAAAGATTGGGATTACCTGTGAAGAGATGAAGGACAAAAAGACCAGAAAGCTGATTTTTGTCAATGAAGAATATAAGCTTCGCTTTTTCTTAGCAAAAGGACCGGACGTACCAACCTATGTAGAATATGGTGCAGCGGATATCGGCATCGTAGGAAAAGATACCATCCTTGAAGAAGGACGCAACATCTATGAAGTATTGGATTTGGGATTTGGAAAATGCCGTATGTGTGTCTGCGGACCAAAATCGGCAACAGAGCTGTTACAGCACCGGGAACAGATTCGGGTAGCAACCAAATATCCAAAGATTGCAAAGGATTATTTTTATAATAAAAAGCATCAGACCGTTGAGATTATCAAGTTAAACGGTTCCATCGAATTAGCACCGATTGTAGGACTTTCTGAAGTCATTGTAGATATTGTGGAGACCGGCTCTACCTTAAGAGAAAACGGATTAGAGGTCTTAGAAGAGGTCACACCGCTTTCAGCAAGAATGGTAGTAAATCAGGTCAGCATGAAGATGGAGAATGAACGAATTACAAAATTGATTACAGACCTAAAGTCTGTTTTAAACAGTTAGGAGGCAGAAGATGAATATCTTAAAGTTAACCCCGCAGACAAAAGAAGATATCTTAGGAAATCTCTTGAAGAGAAGTCCAAACAGTTACGGCGAGTTTGAAGGCAGAGTAGCCGAAATTATAGAGAATGTAAGGGAAAATAAAGACGCAGCCATTTTTGATTATACAAAGAGATTTGATGGAGCAGATATTAGTGCTTCTAATGTTTTAGTAACAGAAGAGGAAATCAAAGAGGCCTATGAAACAGTAGAAGTAAAGCTGTTAGAGGTTATTAAAAAGGCACTTGTCAATATCAGAACCTACCATGAAAAACAAAGACAGTACAGTTGGTTTGACTCTGAAGAAAATGGAATTCTCTTAGGACAGAAGGTGACTCCATTAAAAAGAGTCGGTGTCTACGTACCGGGAGGAAAGGCAGTCTATCCTTCCAGTGTACTTATGAATGTCATGCCGGCGAAGGTAGCAGGGGTAGACGAAATTATCATGACAACTCCTCCGGGAAAGGACGGAAAAGTCTGTGCATCTACCTTAGTCGCTGCAAAAGAAGCCGGAGTAGATAAGATTTATAAGGTGGGCGGTGCACAGGCAGTAGCAGCCCTCGCCTTTGGAACCGAAAGTATTCCAAAGGTAGATAAGATTGTAGGCCCTGGAAATATCTATGTTGCCCTTGCTAAAAAGGCGGTCTTTGGACACGTCAGCATTGATTCCATTGCAGGACCAAGTGAAATCTTAGTCCTTGCGGATGAGACGGCTGACCCACGGTTTGTAGCAGCCGATTTGTTATCTCAGGCAGAACATGACGAGATGGCATCTGCAATTTTAGTGACCACCAGTGAAAAATTAGCAGAAGAGGTATCAAAGGAAGTGGATAAATTTGTGGCAGAGTTATCCAAAAAAGAGATTATCCAGAAATCCTTAGACCAGTACGGATATATCTTAGTGGCAAAAGACAAAGAAGAAGCCATTGAGACTGCAAATGAGATTGCTTCGGAACACCTTGAGATTATGATGGAAAATCCATATGAGGTTATGACCAAAATCCGCAATGCAGGAGCTATTTTCTTAGGACCTTACAGCTCAGAACCTTTAGGAGATTATTTTGCAGGACCAAACCACGTACTTCCGACAAACGGAACAGCGAAGTTCTTCTCACCGCTTAGCGTGGATGATTTTATCAAAAAATCCAGTATTATCTCTTATTCCAGAGAAGCATTAGAGCCGATTTATAAGGATATTGTGCAATTTGCCGATTGTGAACAGTTGACGGCACACGCAAATTCGATTAAAGTAAGATTTGAAGATTAAGACCCAGAAAGGAAGAAGGCTATGGGAGAAAACCGTATTGCCAGCATGAGGCGTACTACAAAGGAAACGGATATAGAGCTGTCCCTGAATTTAGATGGAAGCGGAATCTATGAGGTAAAAACCGGTGTGGGTTTTTTTGACCACATGTTAGAGGGATTTGCCCGACATGGATTATTTGATTTAACAGTAAAGGCAGAAGGGGATTTAAACGTAGATTGTCATCATACCATAGAAGATACCGGAATTGTACTTGGCAGTGTCATCAAAGAGGCATTACAGGATAAAGCCGGAATCCGCCGCTATGGAAGCTGTATTCTGCCAATGGATGAGACCCTTGTGTTATGTGCACTGGATTTATCCGGTAGACCGTACTTATCTTTTGAAGCAGAATTTGAGGCAGAGCGGGTAGGTGAGATGGATACGGAAATGGTACGGGAATTCTTCTATGCCATATCCTATACCGCCGGAATGAACCTACATATAAAGGTTTTATCCGGTAAAAACAGCCATCACATGATAGAGGCAATGTTTAAAGCCTTTGCAAAAGCTTTAGATGAAGCCACCGTATTAGATCCAAGAATTAAAGATATATTATCTACGAAAGGCAGTCTGTAAAAAATGAGAGAACATAAAAATTTAGTTGCAACCTTATATTTAAAGAACGGAAAAGCCGTAAAAAGCATTGATAACTTAGAAGAATTTGAAGATACGAAAAATCTGGTAAAACTGTACAATGACAGCGGAATTGATAAAATCTTAATCTATGATTTATCCACTGAGGATGAAGAACATGAGTTAAACATCCATACGATTAAGGAGTTAAACCGTTTACTGGAGATTCCACTGTGTGCAGGCGGGAATATCAACCGTTTAGAGGACGTTAAGAAATTAATCTATGCCGGATGTAAAGAAGTTATTTTAAATGGTTCAAAACCTACGACAGCTTCCCTTGCAATGGAGGCAAGCAAACGTTTTGGAAAAGAGAAGATTATTATCTCCTTAAAGAACGTGGACTATATCTTCAAGCATCAGGATGAATTGCAGGAAAGTGTACATGAGATTTTGGTTATGAATCAGGAAATCTTAGATTCTGTTGAGAATTTAACCGATATCAGCTATCTCGTAGAACAGAATGAGCTGGATATGGAAAAGCTGATTACACTTTTAAAAAGAGACAATGTCCGTGGTATCTGTGGAGAGTTTATCAATAATTCTGAGACCGACATTATGAAGCTAAAGACAGAGTTGTCTAAAGAAGGTATTAAGATGGATAATTTTGAACCATCTTTTACCTGGGATGACCTTAAGAAGAATTCCGATGGCTTAATTCCGGTTATCGTACAGGATTACACCACCAACGACGTCTTGATGTGTGCCTATATGAACGAAGAGGCTTATAATGCCACCCTAAATTGCGGCAAGATGACTTATTACAGCAGAAGCCGTAAGGAGCTTTGGATGAAGGGGGTAACCTCCGGTCATATCCAGTATGTGAAGGAATTAACAGCCGACTGTGATTTCGATACAATTCTTGCAAAGGTCTCACAGGTAGGTGTGGCATGTCATACCGGAAGTCCGACCTGTTTCTTTAACGAGATTGTAAAAAAGGAATACATTGAGAAGAATCCGCTGAAAGTATTCGAGAGTGTCTATAGTGTCATTGAGGACCGTAAAAAGAATCCGAAGGAGGGTTCCTATACGAACTACCTCTTTGATAAGGGAATCGATAAGATTCTAAAAAAGGTAGGAGAAGAATGTACGGAAATTGTCATTGCGGCAAAGAATCCGGATCCGGAAGAAATCAAATACGAAATTTCCGATTTCCTCTATCATGTCATGGTTCTCATGGTAGAAAAGGGGGTAACCTGGGAGGATATTACGCAAGAGTTGGCACAAAGATAGGAAAAATGTTGGGAAACGAAATAAATCGTTTCCCAATATTTATTTTAGAAAAAAATTTATACAAAAACCAAAATATACAAAATATTTATTGAAAGATGTGGTAATAGATGTTAAAATTATTAAAAATACACCATTTTAACACACAATTATTGTTGTGAATTGGAAAAGGACATGTTATACACTAAAATGCAGTGGAAAGGAGTACACAGATGAAAAAAGAATGTAAGGAAAAAAGAAAATGGTTACCTGTAGTGACACTGTTGGTTTTGTCAATGGGCATGTATCTAAATCATAATGGCATGGCATTTGTAAATGCAGAAGAAAAATATGCAGAGGTTGTGAATACAGGGAACTCAGATATAACTGTAAAAGTTGCTTCTATAGAAGAATTGCAAAATGCAATTAGTGCCGGAAATACAAAGATAGAAGTTACAGCAACCATGGAAATTTCAAACGAAACAACGATTGCTCCAAAAGAAGCAACCAGTATAGTATCTTCTAACAATATGAAAAATGCTATGTTTAAAATAAATAGCACAGGAAAGTTGACAATTTCTGGAAATGTTGAAATAGATGGAAAGAGCATTGCCCGTAATGCGCCAATTGTTGTGAATAATGGTGTGTTAACTTTATCAGAAGGTGTAACAATAATCGGTGGAAATAATCAGAGTGAAGGAACTGGTAATCACGGTGGAGCAGTGTATAATGGTGGAACTTTGAAGGCAACATCAGCAGTTCTATCAGAAAACACATCCAAAGGTGACGGTGGTGCAATTTATAATTACGGAACCTTAAATTTGAGCAAATGTGTGTTCCAAAATAATCAGGCAGTTGGTAGCAATGGTCTAGGAGGAGCAATTATTAACTATGGAACTTTGACAATGGATCAGTCAGAAATAAAAAATAATCAGGCATATCTTAGTGGTGGTGGAATTTATCATTCAGGTAATAGTGCATCAATTATTAACAGTATAATATCAAATAATGGTGATGGAGGAGATGGAATAGACGGCAACCTATATAGTTGTTCGCCAATCACAATAACCGGAGGCATGTTTACTGGAAATCGTTCTCAAAAGATTGGAGGTATGTCTTTTGAATCAAATGTTCTTTTGCAAAAAAATATAGATATTTCTGATAGTGTAACTATTGCTCAAAATGCGAAAGTTACAGTAGCTTCAGATGCTGCAATTACAATAGCATCTGGTGCCATTGTTGATGTAAATGGAATTTTAAGCATAAATACAAATGGAAAGGTTTCAGGAAACGGAAAGATACGAATTGAGAATACCGGAAACGTATCGGGAAGTCTTGCGAATATAGCAGATGTGGAAGCTGTTCTTACTATAAAGGGAACACAGGATGCTGATGAAAGGTATTGTAAGGTTGGAAGTACCGTAACCGTTAACGGAGGATACGATGAGAATACCAAGACATTTGATTACTGGAAGTCAAATGTTGATTTGCAATTTGTGAATGGTACGAATAAAAACAGTCAGGTAATCAAGTTTGTCATGCCGCAAAAAAGTGTGGTGCTCACAGCTGTATATAAGAAGAATGCTTTGGCAAAAAAAGGACAGGTCTACACGGTTAACGACATAGAATATAAAGTAACAGCAGCAACTAAGACAAAATGTACGGTTACCCTGGTAAAATGCAAGAAGAAAGTAAGCGGTAAGCTAGGATTACCGGCAAGTGTAAAAATCTGCGGTTATTCTTATCGGGTAACTGAAATTGGAAAAAAAGCATTTTATAAGAATACAAAGCTCAGTACGATTGTCATTCCGAAATATGTAACAAAAATAGAAGATAGTGCATTTTATGGATGCAGTTCTCTTGGGATGATAAGAGAATGTGAGAATCTAAAGACGATTGAGAATAAAGCGTTCTATAATTGTAAAAAACTTCGTACAATACCAGTTATGAATAAGTTAGAAACCTTAGGCAGTAGTTCTTTTGCAAAGTGTACTTCTTTGAAAACGATTACATTGGGAAAACACCTAAAAACAATTGGAAAGAATACATTTTATGATGATAATCAATTAAAAACAATTATTATAGAATCAAAACAATTAAAGAGTGTAGGTTCTAATGCATTAAAAGGAATCTATAAAAAGGCAACCATAAAAGTGCCATCAAGTAAAGTAAAAACATATAAAAAACTGTTTGCTAAGAAAGGTCAGAGCAAAACGGTACAGATTAAGAAATTGTAAGAGAGAAGAAGGATAAATCTTTTTATAGAAGATTTATCCTTTTTTGAAGTCTTATTAGCAATATTTAGGGGTGGAGAAAAAAGAAAATAAATGGTAGAATGGGAAAGATAGAGAAAAG
>JBJELL010000314.1:0-7217 GCA_051879115.1 Lachnospiraceae bacterium | reverse complement strand
GAATGCCTGTATTGCATATCCCCAGGAGGAAGATGAATATCTCACAACAGACAGCGTAGACTTTCATTCCCATCTTGGTTATCAGATGGCTGGAGAGTTCCATCAGTGTGGCTACAAGTTTAATCGTTGGTACAATATGGTCTGGATGGAAAAACATATCGGAATTCACAGAGAACACCAGCCAAAAGTCAAAACATTTGATGAAGTAAAAGTTGGTTTTTTTTCATAAATATGATAAAATGTAATACTGTGTTATGAACATAGGAAGAATCTGGAGATAAGATAATGAAAAAGAATCGTTTTAAGAATAAAAAAAGAGTTGTTGTAAAGATAGGTTCCTCGTCTTTAAGTCATCCTAAGACCGGGAATCTGGATTTCATAAAATTAGAGCGTTTAGTCAGGGAACTCTGTGACTTGAGAAACCAGAATATTGATGTCTGTCTGGTCAGTTCCGGAGCAATTTCCGTAGGAAGAAAAATGCTTGGTATTAAAAAACGTCCGAAACGCATTGCCGTAAAGCAGGCATGTGCGGCAGTGGGACAGGCAAGTCTTATGATGACATACCAGAAATTATTTGGCGAATACCATCAGTCCTGTGGTCAGGTACTCATGACGAAGAATACCATGACGGATAATGTGTCAAGAAAAAATGCAGAAAACACCTTTGAAGAGCTTTTTAATCTTGGGGTGATTCCCATTGTCAATGAGAATGACACTGTTAATACCTATGAGATTCAGTTTGGAGACAATGATACCCTTGCAGCCATTGTTGCTTCTTTAGTGGGAGCAGATTTATTGATATTGTTATCCGATATCGACGGACTGTTTACAGATGATCCTCATACAAATCCGGATGCAAAATTAGTGGAGATTGTGTCAGAGTTGGATGAACAGTATCTTCACATGGCAAAAGAAAGTACCGGAAGTGATGTGGGAACCGGAGGTATGGCAACAAAGCTGAATGCAGCAAGGATTGCAACCTATTCAGGAGCCGATATGATTATTGCCAATGGAAAAGATGTGGGAGTTCTTCATAAGATATTTGAAGATGACTTTGTAGGAACTGTGTTCACGGCAAATAAAGACGAAGATTTTTACATACCGGACTTCATTGAAGAACATCTGGGATAGAAAAGAGGAAGATATGGACGATAAAAAAATAGCAAGAATCAATGAGTTATATCATAAATCCAAAGCAGAGGGATTGACTGAAGCAGAAAAAAAAGAGCAGGCAGTATTGAGAAAAGAGTTCGTTGCATCTGTTCGCAACAATTTGCGGGCACAGCTTAACAATATCGACATGCAGGAAGCAGATGGAAGTATTGTTAACCTTGGAGAAAAATATGGTAACAAAGGAGCAAATTAGAGAAGAACTGCAAAGAAAAAGAAAAACTCTCTCTTTTTCTTATTGTAAACAGGAAGAAGAAAGAGTTTTAGAACGAATAAGGCGGTCAGAGCCGGTATGTGACTATGGATACCTCTATGGCTATTATCCCCACGGAAAAGAACTCTCTTTGTTAAAAAGTCTGCAATGGGCATTAGAGGCTGGAAAAAGGGTGGCACTGCCTAAAGTAGACGGTGATAGTATGGATTTTTATGAGATTACCTCCTTAGATGAGGTGGCAAAGGGAAGTTTTGGCGTAATGGAACCGATAACCGATAAAAAGGTCAACTGGGAAGAGGCAGTCTGTTTGACCCCCGGTGTGGGATTTGACAGAAATGGAAATCGCATCGGTCACGGAGCCGGATATTATGACAGGTATTTCAGCCGTCATGCGTGGCTTATAAAAGTTGGAATTGCCTATGATTTTCAAATAAAAGATATAATTCCAACAGAAGAAAATGACATTCGGATGGACTATCTGATTACCCCGTCAGGATGCAAAAAGATAACAGCAGATTCATAAGAGAAGGGAGAAAAGATGAAGGCAGAATTAGTAGAAATCGGCACAAAAGCAAAAGAAGCGGCAGCTTATATGGCACTCTTAGAGACCAATAAGAAGAACGAAGTCTTAAAAAAGACCGCAGAAAATCTGATAAAAGATAAGGATATTCTCATTGCAGAAAATGCAAAGGATATGGAAAACGGTAAGAAGAATGGAATGCCGGAAGGACTCTTAGATCGTCTGCTTTTAACGGAAACCAGAATCGAGCAGATGGCAGAGGGACTGTTGCAGATTGTAGATTTAGACGATCCGATTGGAGAAGTGCTTTCCATGAAAAAACGTCCAAACGGACTTAGAATTGGAAAAAAACGTGTACCGCTCGGTGTAGTGGGAATCATATACGAAGCCAGACCAAACGTAACCGCCGATGCTTTCGGACTTTGCTTTAAAACGGGAAATGCGGTTATCTTAAAGGGAGGCAGTGATGCCATTTATTCCAATATGGCAATCGTAGACAGCATCCGTAAGACCTTAAGAGAGTGTGCAGTCAATGAAAACGCTATTTCTCTGATTACGGATACTTCCAGAGAGACGGCAACAGAATTTATGAAGATGAACGGCTATGTGGATGTGCTGATTCCTCGTGGTGGAGCGGGATTGATTCGCGCCGTTGTACAGAATGCCACAGTTCCGGTAATTGAGACGGGAACCGGCAATTGCCACATTTATGTGGATCAGGGAGCAGACCTTGACATGGCAGTGGATATCATTTTCAATGCCAAGACCCAGAGAATCGGTGTCTGCAATGCCTGTGAATCAGTGGTAGTACATGAAAAGGAAAAGGATGCGTTATTGCCAAAATTAGCAGAACGCTTGAAAGAAAAGAAGGTGGAACTCCGCGGAGATGAAGCAAGCCAAAAAGCATGTGCAGATATTATCCCGGCAACAGAGGAAGACTGGGGAACGGAATATTTAGATTACATCCTTTCCATTAAGACCGTGTCTTCCATTGAAGAGGCAATCGCACACATTAACCGTTACAATACAGGACATTCCGAAGCCATTATTACAAATGACTACAACCATGCGGAACAGTTCTTGAACGAGATTGATGCAGCGGCGGTCTATGTCAATGCTTCCACCCGTTTTACCGATGGATTTGAGTTCGGTTTTGGAGCAGAGATTGGAATCAGCACCCAGAAACTTCATGCCAGAGGACCAATGGGATTAGAGGCTTTAACCAGCACAAAATATATTATCTATGGAAACGGACAGATTCGTCCGTAATAAACAAGTGTAAAGGGACAGATTATGAGCAGGATTATAAAAATAAACCAGACGAAGACACCGCCGGTAACAGAGCCGGAGCGTCAATATTACTATATGGATATTGCAAAACAGTATGTGGAGCAGATTTCAAAAGAAAAAGGAAGACCGTTAACTTTTTGTGTAAATACCTTTGGATGTCAGATGAATGCCAGGGATTCCGAAAAATTAGTCGGAATTTTAGAAGAAATCGGCTATGTAAAAAAAGATACAGAAGATGCTGACTTTGTCATTTATAATACCTGTACGGTCAGAGAAAATGCGAATAACAAGGTCTATGGAAGACTGGGCTATTTAAACAGCCAGAAGAAAAAGAATAAGGATATGATGATAGGTCTTTGCGGCTGTATGATGCAGGAGCCCAAAGTGGTTGAGAAGATTCAGACCAGCTACCGTTTTGTAGACCTGATTTTTGGAACTCATAATATTTACAAATTTGCAGAATTAATCGTTGCCGCTTTAGAGTCTGACGATATGATTATTGATATCTGGAAAGATACGGATAAGATAGTCGAAGACCTTCCGGTAGAACGTAAGTACCGGTTCAAATCCGGTGTCAATATCATGTTTGGATGTAATAACTTCTGTAGCTACTGTATCGTTCCTTATGTAAGAGGAAGAGAACGCAGCAGAGAGCCAAAAGACATTATCCGGGAAATAGAAAAATTAGTAGCAGATGGTGTCGTAGAAGTCATGCTCTTAGGACAGAATGTGAATTCCTACGGGAAGAACTTAGAAAATCCCATCACCTTTGCACAACTCTTAGAAGAGATAGAAAAGATTGAAGGTTTAGAGCGTATCCGCTTTATGACTTCCCATCCAAAGGACTTATCTGATGAGTTAATTGAAGTCTTAGGACGCTCGAAAAAGATTTGCAGACATCTGCATCTGCCCTTGCAGTCAGGGAGCAGCCGTATCTTAAAAGAGATGAACCGCCATTATACCAAAGAACAGTATTTAGATTTGGTAGAAAGAATCCGGGCTGCCGTACCGGATATGGCATTGACGACAGACATTATCGTAGGATTTCCGGGAGAGACTGAGGAAGACTTCTTAGAGACTATGGATGTGGTAAAAAGAGTGGAATACGACAGTGCGTTTACTTTTATCTATTCCAAACGCACCGGAACACCGGCAGCCGTAAAGGAAGATCAGGTTCCGGAGGATGTGGTAAAAGACCGTTTTGACCGCTTATTACATGAAGTACAAAAGATTGGAAGCAGGAAGGCACAGGCACTTACCGGAAGTATTCAAAAAGTTCTCATTGAAGAAGTCAATGCCCAGGATGACACCCTTGTAACCGGACGGCTTGGCAATAATTCCGTTGTCCATGTAAAGGGAAGTGTAGATTTAATCGGAAAGATTGTAGATGTCTCCTTAGATGAGTGCAAGGGATTTTATTATCTGGGTTCTCTTGCATAGAGAATCGTAGTGGAAAATCATAGGATAGGTTTATGAAAAGAAGAATTGAAAAAAATGATTTGATTTTGATTGGAGTTTTGTTGACGGTTGCACTTGTCGTCTTTTTTGTGGGAAACTATTTTTACAAAAAAGACGGAACAAAGGTGGTTGTAACCGTGGACGGAGAAATCTATGGAACTTATTCGTTAGGAGAAAAACAGACCATAGCCATCAAGAAAGATGAAAAGACAACAAATATTTTGCAGATAGAAAACGGACAGGCAGTGATGATTAGTGCGGACTGTCCGGATCAGCTCTGTGTGCATCAAAAAGCGATTACAAAAGAAGGACAGACTATCGTGTGTCTGCCGAACAAGGTAGTTGCAGAGGTTACCGGAAGTCAGACGGATGAGAAAGACTTAGATGCGGTTGTGAAGTGAGGATGAGATGAAGAATAAAGTAGCATATATGGGAATGTTTTTGGCACTGGCACTGATATGCAGTTATGTGGAGAGTCTGATTCCTTTTTATTTTGGAGTTCCGGGAGTGAAGCTGGGGCTTACGAATATCGTGGTTGTCATGGTTCTTTACTGTATCGGAGCAAAAGAGGCATTTTACATCTCGGTGCTTCGTATTGTACTTGCCGGATTTATGTTCGGAAATCCGTTCAGCATTCTCTATAGTCTTGCCGGGGGAATGTTGAGCTTTTTTGTCATGTTTTTATTAAAAAAGACGGGAAAATTCGGAATACCTGCTGTCAGTGTAACCGGGGGAATCAGCCACAACATCGGTCAGTTGATTGTGGCGGTACTTGTGGTATCGAATTACCATATTTTCTATTATGGAACAGTTTTGATTGTTGCAGGAATTGTTACAGGATTCTTAATAGGAATCATTGCGCAGGAGATTATTCTGCGGCTAAATGGCAGGATACAGTTTTAAGGAGAAATCATGTATTCATATATTAAAGGAATTTTAGTGGAAATCACAGAGAATAATATCGTTGTAGAAAATCGTGGAATCGGATATGAGATTTTTGTGCCGGGACAGGTCTTAGACTATCTTCCATCCATCGGTGAAGAAGTGAAAATCTACACCTATCACTATGTAAGAGAGGATGCTATCTTACTCTATGGCTTTTTGACAAAGGAAGATGTGGGAATCTTTAAAATGTTAATTGGCGTCAGCGGAATCGGACCGAAGGGAGCCCTTGCAATCCTATCAGTCCTCTCCACCGATGATTTGCGGTTTGCAATCCTTTCCGATGATGCAAAAGCCATTGCGAAGGCACCGGGAGTCGGAGCAAAGACAGCCCAGAGGGTTATCATTGAATTAAAGGATAAGATAAGTTTAGAAGATGCTTTTGAACAAAAACTTGCAAATCAGGCACAAATCACGGAGAAAAACCCGGCAGTTGGAGTGAAAAATGAAGCAATTCTTGCATTAACCTCTCTTGGCTATTCTCAGAGTGAGGCACTAAAAGTACTTCAGGGAATAGAGATTACAGAGGATTCACAGGTAGAGGACGTCTTAAAAGAAGCCTTAAAGCAGATGTCCTTCTTATAAAAAGGAGCAGTTCATGGAAAAACGTGTGATTTCAACCCAGGTGCAGGAGGAAGATATCAAAATCGAAAAAAGTCTTCGTCCTAAGACCCTAGAGGAATATATCGGACAACAGAAAGCAAAAGAAAATCTGAGAATCTATATTGAGGCAGCAAAAAATCGTGGAGAATCCTTAGACCATGTATTGTTCTATGGACCGCCGGGACTTGGAAAGACCACTCTTGCAGGAATTATTGCAAATGAAATGGGAGTACATATGAAGGTCACCTCAGGACCTGCTATTGCAAAACCGGGAGAGATGGCAGCAATCCTGAGCAACTTACAGGAAGGGGATTTGCTGTTCGTCGATGAGATTCATAGGTTGAATCGTCAGGTGGAAGAGGTACTCTATCCGGCAATGGAAGACTATGCCATTGATATTATGATGGGAAAGGGTGCTTCTGCACGTTCTATCCGTCTCGATTTACCCCGTTTTACCTTAGTCGGGGCAACCACAAGAGCGGGACTTCTCTCCGCACCGCTAAGAGACCGTTTCGGCGTGGTTCATCATCTGGAGTTTTACACACCAGAGGAATTGAAAATTATCATTCAGCACTCTGCCATAAAACTGGGGGTTGAAATCGATGAAAAGGGAGCCTTGGAATTAGCCAGACGTTCCCGTGGAACACCGAGACTTGCAAACCGCCTTTTAAAAAGGGTACGGGATTTTGCGGAAGTAAAATACGATGGAAAGATTAACGAAGAAGTGGCTTCTTTTGCGCTGGATTTGCTGGAAGTCGATAAGATGGGACTGGATATGAATGACCGCAATATCTTAAATACCATTATAGAAAAGTTCAACGGTGGTCCGGTGGGCTTAGATACCTTAGCCGCAGCCATCGGAGAAGATTCAGGAACGATTGAGGATGTGTACGAACCATATCTTGTGAAAAACGGCTTTATCAACCGTACCCCAAAGGGCAGGGTTGCTACGGATTTTGCATATCATCATTTTGGTATTGCGAAACCGGAGTAAAACAAGTATAATGTACCATATATAGT
>JBJELL010000313.1:2030-7226 GCA_051879115.1 Lachnospiraceae bacterium | reverse complement strand
CACCAATACTTTTTACAGTTCCCGGAACTGTTACCTGTTCTAAACCATTACAAGTACCAAATGCCGTGTTTCCAATACTTTCCACGTTTTCAGTAAATGTGATTCCTGTTAAACCAGTGCAGTGATAAAATGCATAATCTCCTATACTCGTGACACTGTCTGGAACTGTAAACTCTCCATCTTTTCCTTCCACATAACTAACCAATGTTGTCTTCTCTTTATTATAGAGGATTCCATTTTGCGATGCATAGCTCCCATTATTCTCATCTACATTTATTGTTGTCAGATTTTCGCAGAGATAAAAAGCATGTGTACCTATGCTCGTAACGCTTTTTGGAATTGTAATTTCTGCTATAGCACAATCTTCAAAAGCATTCTTTTCAATTTGTGTAACACTATTCGGAATGATAATTTCTGCTAAATGTTCACACCCTCTAAAAGCGGAATATCCAATACTTGTAACCCCTTCCGGAATGGTAACTTTCACAACATACTCATTGACAAATCCGGAACTTACTCCATTAAATGCACTATCCCCTATTCTTACTACTGTTTTTCCATCTATAGTACTAGGGATAGTAACCTCTGTCTCCACAAATCCTTCTTCCTGATTTTCCGGTCCCAAATAGCTGGTAATTTCAATCTTATTATTTCCCAAATCGCTATACCACCAACCATCACCAGACTCATCACGATAATAGATATCACCCTCTTCTTCATCTGCTTTTACTGTCTCAGGCCCGATAGGAAATATCACTACCCCAGGTACAGCAACGCACAGTGCTAATAGTATCGCCAAACATTTCTTTTTCATACTTCTCCATCCTTTCTCATGTATTTTCCCTTAAATTTAAATTTATATTTTAATTTTACCACAATTTATATATTTTTACTATAGTTTTATTACAATTCTTGAAATAATTTTATCCCGATTCTTGATAAAGAACTAAAAAAGACTCCGCACAAATGTGCGAAGCCTTTTATATACTTTCGTATGTAATTCGTTCTGAATTATTTGCCTAACTCAGCTTTTAAAGCTTCTGTTAAAGCTGGAACGATTTTGTTTAAGTCTCCCACGATACCGTAATCAGCTACATCGAAGATTGGAGCATCTTCGTCTTTGTTGATTGCGATGATGATGTCAGATTCTTCCATACCTGCAACGTGCTGGATTGCTCCAGAAATACCGATTGCAAAGTAAACGTTAGGACGTACTGTCTTACCTGTCTGTCCAACCTGAACATCCACTGGTTTCCAGCCGTTCTCTACTACGGCACGAGAGCAGCTTACCATTCCACCAAGTACATCTGCTAAATCCTGAAGCATTTTGAAGTTCTCTTCAGAACCAACTCCACGTCCACCGGATACTAAAATCTTAGCGTCCATGATATTCTCAGCACTCTTAGCTTCTTTTACAATCTTTAAGATTTCAACATATTTGTTATCTGGTGTAAATCCCGGATTGTATTCGATAACTTCTGCTTTTGCACCTTTTACTGGCTCTAACTTCTGCATAACGCCCGGACGTACAGTTGCCATCTGAGGACGTGTGTTAGGGCAAGCGATTGTAGCGATTGTGTTACCACCGAATGCAGGACGAGTCATTAATAACTGTTTTGGCTGATCTTTGAAATCACCGATTTCAAGTACAGTACAGTCAGCTGTTAAACCAGTCTTAACTCTTGCAGATACACGAGGTCCTAAATCTCTACCAATTGCAGTAGCACCTACTAACATGATTTCTGGTTTGTATTCATTGATTACAGAAGAAAGTGCGTGAGCGTATGGCTCTGTTCTGTATTCTTTTAATTCTGGATCATCTACAACGATAACCTTATCAGCGCCGTATTCAGCTAACTGATCAGCAAGTCCCTTAACCTCGGAACCTAAAAGTACAGCTGTAACTTCAGTATCTAAATCTTTTGCTAAGTCTTTACCTTTTCCGATTAATTCGAAAGCGATTGGTGTTAATTCATTGTCAACCTGCTGTGCAAAGACATATACACCTTTGAATTCATCTAAGTTCATTTTTTCCACTTTTATTCACCACTTTTCCTTATTCTTATTAGATTACATGTTTCTCTTTTAATTTACCCATGATGTAGGATACAGATTCAGCTGCATCAAGAGTAACTTTTTCGCCGGCACCTTTACGTACTTTGTCAGATGCTTTTGCGATCTGTGTAGGAGAACCTTTTAATCCAAGGTCAGAATCATCTACATCCTTTAAGTCAGCTCTGCCCCATACAGTAATTTCCTGCTCGTAAGCATCGAAGATTCCGCCTGGAGTCATGTAACGTGGCTGGTTTAATTCGGATAATGCTGTTACTAAACATGGCATTTTTGCTTTTAATTCATGGTATCTGTCTTCATACTGACGCTGAACGATAACAGAATCTCCATCAATCTTAATATCCTGTGCGTAGGAGATAACAGGAAGGTCTAAATGCTCTGCAATCTGTGGTCCTACCTGTGCTGTATCACCATCGATAGCCTGACGTCCTGTAATGATTAAATCATAGTCAATATTTCTAAGAGCACCAGCAATTGTAGAAGATGTTGCCCATGTATCAGCTCCACCTAATACTCTGTCTGTTACAAGGATTCCATTGTCAGCTCCCATTGCCATAGCTTCACGAAGAACTTCTTCTGCTTTTGGAAGTCCCATTGTAAGTACAGTTACTTCTGCACCATGCTCATCTTTTAATCTAAGTGCTGCCTCTAAACCAGCTTTGTCGTCTGGGTTCATGATTGTAAGCATTGCACCTCTGTCTAATGTACCGTCCGGATTAAATTTAACTCCGCCTTTTGTATCCGGTACCTGTTTAATACATACAACTATTTTCACGGTAATTTCACTCCTTATGTTTTTATTAATCTATACTTGTCGCTGATTTACGACTATTTAAGTAAGTCACCAGAGATAACCATACGCTGAACTTCAGATGTTCCTTCGTAGATTTCTGTAATCTTAGCATCACGCATCATACGCTCTACATCGTACTCTCTGATGTATCCGTATCCACCGAATAACTGAACACATTTTGTAGTTACTTCCATAGCTGTCTCTGCTGCAAATAATTTAGCTTTTGCTGCTTCTACAGAATATACTTTCTGAGTTTCTTTTGCTTTAGCTGCTCTGTATACTAATAATTTAGCTGCATCAATTTTTGCTGCCATATCTGCTAACTGGAACTGTGTGTTCTGCTGCTGAGCGATTGTACGTCCGAACTGTTTTCTCTCTTTTACGTATGCGATAGTTGCATCTAATGCACCTTCTGCAA
The DNA here is from genome assembly GCA_051879115.1 of Lachnospiraceae bacterium. Classification (GTDB taxonomy): domain Bacteria; phylum Bacillota; class Clostridia; order Lachnospirales; family Lachnospiraceae; genus Maccoyibacter. The sequence goes on along the minus strand of JBJELL010000313.1, from coordinate 3,942 downwards.
TACCAAGAGCCTGTGCAGCGATACCGATACGTCCACCGTCTAATGTATGCATTGCGATTGGGAAGCCTTTTCCTTCAGGTCCTAATAAAGCATCTTTCGGGATTCTGCAATCCTCGAAGATTAATTCATATGTAGAAGATCCACGGATACCCATTTTCTTTTCTTTTGTTCCAAAGGAGAATCCTGGAGCACCTTTTTCAACGATAAATGCGGAGAAGTTCTTTTTCTTTCTTCCTCTCTTATCTTCTGTTACGCTTGTGATAGCGATTACGATATAAACGTCAGCAACTTCACCGTTTGTGATGAAACATTTAGATCCGTTTAATACCCACTCGTCACCATCTAAAACAGCTTTTGTCTGAGCTCCCTGAGCGTCAGTACCAGCACCTGGCTCTGTTAAAGCGAATGCACCAAGTTTTTCACCTTTTGCAAGCGGTACTACATATTTCTGTTTCTGCTCTTCTGTACCGTATGTCATAATTGGGTCGATGCAAAGAGATGTATGTGCAGATACGATAACACCTGTTGTACCACAAACTTTGGATAATTCCTCTACACACATTGTGTATGTTAAAGGATCACATCCCTGTCCGCCATACTCCTTTGGTACAGGAATACCCATAAATCCTGCTTTAGCCATTTTCTCAACTGTTCCAGCCGGGAAATGTTCTGTCTCGTCAACCTCCTGAGCGAGAGGTTTTACTTCTGTTTCAGCGAATTCTTTGAAAAGAGTTCTCGCCATTTCATGTTTTTTATCTAAACAAAAATCCATGATTTATATTCCTCCATTTACTTTATTTATTTTAAAACGAGCAAATTCCCCAAAATGTATTCCATCTTGAGGTTATTAACACACGGAATATCGGGGACATTCCCCGAAATTCCATCTGCTCATTTTATTATTTAGAATAATCGTAGAAACCAATACCTGTCTTACGTCCTAATTTACCTGCACGTACCATTTTCTTAAGTAATGGATGTGGGCGGTATTTAGGATCACCTGTCTCATCATATAATACATTCATGATTGCAAGGCAGATATCAAGACCAATTAAGTCACCTAACTCTAATGGTCCCATTGGATGGTTAGCACCTAATTTCATAGCTGTGTCGATACCTTCAACAGAAGCAACACCATCAGCTAAGATTCCAACACCTTCGTTTACGTATGGGATTAAGATTCTGTTTACAACGAATCCAGCAGCTTCGTTAACTTCTACCGGAGTCTTGCCGATTTCTTTAGAAATAGCAACGATTTTATCTTTTAACTCATCTGGTGTGTTCTCGCCCTGAATAACCTCGATTAATTTCATAACAGGAGCCGGGTTGAAGAAATGCATACCGATTACCGGTCTGTCAAGTCCTGCACCAATCTCTGTAATAGAAAGAGAAGATGTATTTGTAGCGAAGATACAATCAGCTTTTACGATATCCTGTAACTCTTTGAATGTCTGTTTTTTAACATCCATAACTTCAAGAGCTGCCTCAACGATTAAATCACAGTCTGTACAAATTTCTTTTGTACCTGTTGTAATCTTATTGAGGATAGCGTCAGCTGCTGCCTGCTCCATTTTTCCTTTTGCTACTCTTTTCTCAAATCCTTTAGCGATTTTTGCTTTACCGTTTGCAGCAAATTCGTCGTTAATATCACATAAGCATACTTCATATCCTTCTGTCTGAGCAAATGCCTGTGCAATACCGGAACCCATAGTTCCTGCTCCAATAATACCAACCTTCATGTCAGTTCCTCCTTGTGGAATTTTATAAACTTTTGATACTGCGTTATTCGGAAGACATCCTGCAAACAGGACATCTTCCTCATAATCTGCATTAATTACCGATATTTATCAGTGACTGATTAGTCTCTCTCAACGATAGTAGAGCATCCCATACCACCGCCGATACACAGAGT
>JBJELL010000313.1:0-1930 GCA_051879115.1 Lachnospiraceae bacterium | reverse complement strand
ATTAGTCTCTCTCAACGATAGTAGAGCATCCCATACCACCGCCGATACACAGAGTTGCAAGACCTTTCTTAGCGTCTCTTCTCTGCATCTCATGTAACAGAGTTACAAGGATACGGCATCCTGAAGCTCCTACCGGATGTCCAAGTGCGATTGCACCACCGTTTACGTTAACTTTGCTCATATCGAAGTTCAAGTCACGAGCTACTGCTAAGGACTGTGCAGCGAAAGCTTCGTTAGCTTCTACTAAGTCCATATCATCGATTGTTAAACCTGTCTTAGCAAATACTTTCTTTGTAGAAGCAACCGGTCCAACACCCATGATAGATGGGTCAACTCCGCCAAGTGCTCCTGCTACGAATGTTGCCATTGGTTTTACACCTAATTCTTTAGCTGCTTTTTCGCTCATAACAACAACTGCTGCTGCACCGTCGTTGATTCCTGAAGCGTTAGCTGCTGTAACGATTCCGTCTGGTTTGAAAGCAGGACGTAATTTAGAAATGCTTTCTTTTGTTGTTCCAGGACGTGGACCTTCATCTGTATCTACGATAACTGTTTCTTTTTTCTTCTTAACTTCAACTGGAACGATTTCATCTTTGAATTTTCCAGCTTTCATAGCTGCTTCGCATTTCTGCTGTGAAGAAGCTGCGAACTCATCTAACTGCTCACGTGTTAATCCCCACTGCTCTGCTACGTTCTCAGCTGTGATTCCCATGTGGTAGTTGTTGAATGCATCCCATAATGCATCGTTAACCATTGTATCTACGAAAGTAGCGTTGTTCATTCTATGACCGTAACGTCCGTTCATATCTGCATATGGAGCCATTGACATGTTTTCCATACCACCTGCAACAACGATATCAGCATCTCCTGCCTGAATCATCTGAGCAGCCATGTTTACACAGTTAAGACCAGAACCACATACTACGTTTGCAGTAACTGCCGGTGTCTCGATTGGTAAACCTGCTTTTAAGGAAGCCTGACGAGCTACGTTCTGTCCTAATCCAGCCTGGATAACGCATCCCATGTATACATGGTCAACTTTCTCTGCCGGTACTCCAGCTCTGTTTAATGCCTCTTTGATTACAATAGATCCTAAAACTGCTGCAGGAGTTGTGCTTAAAGCTCCCCCCATAGTTCCGATTGCTGTACGACAAGCGCCTGCTAAAACTACTTTTTCTGCCATTTCTTTTTTTCTCCTTTATTTAATATGTTGTGCAGGAAGCGATGTTAATTTTTTAACAATCTCTCTTTTAAAAAAAAGCAAATTCAAAAACCTCAAAAATTTTAAATTTACTTCCTGCTGCCTCGCCCCAATACTGTGAAAGATTATGTACTTTAAGTCCGGGCTTTAACTTCAATACAATGATAGCATATTTTGTCTTTAAATGCAACAAAAACCTCATTGTTAAAAATTTATCAAAATATTTTTTTGTAGCCAAAAAAACAGACCTTTTTTTGGTAAATTTTCACAAAAATCGGTCTGTTTCTATTTTTAATAGAACACATGGTTCCCAATAACGGTACCTTGGATAATACCATTGTTCGTTCTGAAATAAAGTGCGTTAATTGTAATTTTTCCACCCAGAACTTCCCCGGCTGCCTGTGTACAGGAGGCATCTGCTCCTCTTGATAATACTGTTGCAAAACGTCCACTTGCTACCGGCGAGAACTGTCCACTCTGATAGATGACTCCAACCATCGTATTTGGAAAATAGGAACTTGCCACACGGTTTAAAACCACACTTCCTACCGCAAGTTTGCCCTCATAGGATTCTCCGCCTGCTTCACATTCAATTAAAGCCGCAAGCAGTTCTAAATCCCCTTCCTGTGCCTGTACATCAGCACCATTAGCCCCTTCTTCTTCCTGTTTTTTGATATCCGCCATCCGGGCCGCATCTTCTCTTGCTTTCTGTTCTTCTAACTGTGCCTC
>JBJELL010000312.1:0-1790 GCA_051879115.1 Lachnospiraceae bacterium | reverse complement strand
GAGTTTTGACCACGGCATTTTTATAAGGACTTTGTGAATGCATCTGCTTAGAAAGCCAGAAAGCTGGTATCGCTGTCTTCATTAGACGGACTTCTTACGAAAATCATATCGAATCTGAACTAGACATATAATTTGATAGCAAAGACATACTCCCTGAAATTTTTGGCATGCTGTTAAAAGTCATACCAATATGATTCAAAAAATAAATGATGGTATTAGTCTTCCTGAAGATTGTGCATTTCATTTAATAAATCATTCTTCAGATTGTATAATTTTTTGCTCAGGTCTACATGAATCTCATGAGGATTTACAAAACGTTTTGTCTCATCCCAGATGGTCTCTTTTTCCTTATTACAGATTTCACGAATTTCCATAACACTTGGAGACTCGTAGACACAGTTTCCATCCTTAAAGACAGGAACGAGCAATTCTCTAAGGGAATAGCTTCCTCCGGCAAGTCTGGTCTTTTTCCACGGTTCATTCGGATCGAAGATAGTCATATCTTCTTCCGTATCAAAGGTCTCACCTACAAGACAGATTAAATCCGCACGAATCTTTCCGGTCTGGTTGTCGTAGATTCGGTAGATGGTCTTGTTGCCCGGATTGGTAACTTTCTCCGTGTTTTCGGAGAGCTTAATTTTTGGAATGAAAGTTCCGTTTTCATCCTGCATAGCAGCCAGTTTGTAGACACCGCCGAAAGCAGGGTTGTCCTTTGCGGTAATCAGGTTGGTGCCGACTCCCCAGGAAGTAATGGTAGCTCCCTGTAATTTAAGGCTCTCAATTAAGTATTCATCCAAATCATTAGAAGCGGAGATAACCGCATCCGGGAATCCGGCTTCATCTAACATTTTGCGTACTTTTTTAGAAAGGTAGGCGAGGTCGCCGCTGTCCATACGGATTCCATAAAAGGTAAGGGGAATACCTGCTTCCCGCATTTCTTTAAATACACGGATGGCATTCGGCATACCGGATTTTAAGGTATCGTAGGTGTCGACTAAAAGAATGCAGGCAGACGGATATAATTCTGCATATTTTTTAAATGCTGTATACTCGTCAGGGAAACTCATAATCCAGCTATGGGCATGGGTTCCTTTTACCGGAACATCGAAAAGCTGCCCTGCAAGGACATTAGAAGTTCCGATACAGCCGCCAATCATTGCTGCTCTTGCACCATAGGTTCCCGCATCCGGACCTTGGGCACGGCGCAGACCGAATTCCATCACACCGTCATCTTTTGCTGCATAGCAGACTCTGGCTGCCTTTGTGGCGATAAGGCACTGGTGGTTGATAATATTTAAAATTGCCGTTTCAATCAGTTGTGCTTCCATAATCGGTGCAATGACCTTAATAATCGGCTCTCTTGGGAAGATAATCGTTCCTTCCGGAACCGCATAGATATCGCCGGAAAAATGGAAGGTGCTTAAATATTCTAAGAAATCCTCATCGAAGATATGAAGGCTTCTTAAATAAGAAATGTCATTTTCCTCAAAATGAAGATTTTTGATATAGTCAATGACCTGCTCTAAACCGGCACAGATGGCATATCCGCCCTCGCATGGATTGGTGCGGTAAAAAGCGTCAAATACAACTACGTCATGGTTTTGTGTCTTAAAGTACCCCTGCATCATTGTCATTTCATACAAGTCTGTCATAAGGGTTAAATTCAATGTACTCATAGTTATCTACATGAAAAAACATGTGCTCCTCTCTTGATACTGTGGCTTTTCTACGGTGTTTTCTAATTAGAAAATTATAGCACATTCTCTAATTTTTACAAGGAAGAAATTCTA
>JBJELL010000311.1:3605-7240 GCA_051879115.1 Lachnospiraceae bacterium | reverse complement strand
GAGTCTAAAATATGTACAATTACATTTTTTAAATAAATATCTTCCTGTTTTATCATAAAATCGCTCCTTTTCATCCACTATATCATAGAGGAAGAGAGAGCGTCAAATGGAGGATGCCCTGCTTTTATTATGGAATTCCATGGTAAATAGTGCTACAATAGCAGAGGCAAAACGTAGAATTTTCAAGAAAATGGAAGTAAAAGCTATGAAGAAATTGTTTATCTATTTAAAAGACTATAAAAAAGAAAGCGTGTTAGGACCGCTGTTTAAGCTCTTAGAAGCATCGTTTGAGTTATTCGTACCCCTTGTGATGGCATCTATTATCGATGTGGGAATCCAAAACGGAGACAGAGCTTATATTTTAAAAATGTGTGGAATTCTGATTCTGTTAGCTGTTATCGGGCTGACCTGTTCCATTACTGCACAGTATTTTGCAGCAAAGGCAGCAGTGGGATTTGCTGCGAAGCTAAGATATGCCCTGTTTGCTCATATTCAGAAATTTTCCTATAGTGAACTGGATCAGGCGGGAACAGCCACTCTGATTACCCGTATGACCAGTGATGTCAATCAGGTGCAGTCCGGAGTAAATCTAATCTTACGTCTTTTCTTGCGTTCACCGTTCATCGTATTTGGAGCAATGATTATGGCATTTACCATAGATGTAAAGGCGGCACTCATCTTCGTGGTAACCATTCCGCTGTTATCGGTTGTGGTATTTGGAATTATGGTAATCAGCATCCCCCTTTACAAAAAGGTGCAGTCCGGTTTGGATGAAGTGCTTAGAACCACTAGAGAAAATTTAGCGGGAAGCCGTGTTATCCGGGCTTTTCACAAGGAAGAAGAGGAAATAGAGACCTTTGAAGAAAAAAATCGTCTGCTTACAGAAATGCAGCTTCATGTGGGGAAAATATCGGCGTTGATGAACCCTCTTACCTATATCATTATCAACCTTGCCATTGTAGCGTTAATCTGGCAGGGAGGAATCCGGGTAAATACAGGAGCAATCTCACAAGGAGAGGTAGTGGCACTTATCAACTATATGTCACAGATTCTCGTAGAACTTGTGAAAATGGCAAATCTGATTATTACCGTAAACAAATCGGCAGCCTGCGGAAACCGGATTGTACAGATTTTAGATATGGAAACGACCATGGAAGATGGAACAAGGGGAATTATGGAAAGAGAGAATGAGACAGAATATGCGGTGGAATTTGACCATGCATCCATGTGTTATTCAACATCTTTGGAAGAGGCAGTCTCAAATATTTCCCTGAAAGCAAGAAAGGGGGAGACTGTAGGAATTATCGGAGGAACGGGTTCTGGTAAATCTACTGTGGTTCAGTTGATACCGCGGTTTTACGATGTGCGGGAAGGAAGTGTGTCCGTATTTGGACAGGATGTAAGAGAATATCAGCAGAAAATCCTCCGGGATATGATAGGAATTGTTCCACAAAAAGCAGTCCTTTTTTCAGGAAGTGTTCGTGAGAATATGAAGTGGGGAAAAAGAGATGCCACAGACGAAGAAATCTGGGAAGCATTGGAGACCGCTCAGGCAGCAGAATTTGTAAGGAAGAAAGAAGGCGGTCTGGATGCAAGGATAGAGCAGGGAGGACGGAATTTATCAGGCGGTCAGCGCCAGCGTCTTACGATTGCAAGGGCACTGGTAAAAAAACCCCGGATTTTAATCTTAGATGACAGTGCTTCGGCATTAGACTATGCCACAGATGCAGCACTTAGAATGGCAATCCGAAGAATGAAAGAACAGCCTACGGTCTTTATCGTATCTCAGAGGACGTCCTCTTTGATGCATGCAGATAAGATACTGGTGTTAGATGACGGTAAGACTGCCGGCTATGGGACTCATGAAGAATTGTTGGAAAATTGTGAGGTTTACAGAGAAATCTACGATTCACAGTACGGCGGAAAGAAGGTGGCAGAATAATGGAAAAAAACAAAAAGACCTTTGTAAAGGTATTGCGTTACATTAGAAAATACTGGATTTATCTGATTCTCTCTATTCTGCTGGCGGTAGTAACCGTAGTGCTCACTCTTTATCTTCCGATACTGACAGGAGATGCGGTAGATCAGATTATCGGGGTGGGAAATGTGGATTTTGCAGCCATATTTGCCATATTAAGAAAAATGGCAGTGGTCATTGGTATCACTGCGGCTGCCCAATGGGTTATGAATATCTGTAATAACAAGATGACCTATGGGGTAGTACAGGATATCCGAAACGAGGCTTTTGAAAAAATAGAAAGGCTTCCGATTTCTTATCTGGATGCAAACTCCCACGGGGATATTGTCAGCCGCGTAATTGCAGATGTAGATCAATTTGCTGACGGTCTGCTGATGGGATTTACACAGTTTTTTACAGGAGTACTGACCATAGTTGGAACCCTGCTTTTTATGTTAAGTGTCAATGCGGGAATTACCATGGTGGTAGTCTTTATTACGCCGCTTTCCTTTGTCGTGGCAGGATTTATTGCAAAGAAGACCTTTTCCATGTTCCAGTTGCAGTCGAAGACCAGAGGGGAGCAGACTGCTTTTATCGACGAGATGATTGGAAATGAAAAAGTGGTTCAGGCATTCGGACATGAGCAGGAAGCCTTAGAACAGTTCGGTGAAATGAATGACAGGTTAGAAAAGGCTTCTCTGCGGGCAATCTTTTATTCGAGTACCACAAATCCCTCTACCCGTTTTATTAACAGCTTAGTCTATGCGGGAGTGGGTGTTACGGGAGCTTTGTTTGCGATTATGGGAAGGCTCAGTGTGGGACAGCTTACCTGCTTTTTAAGTTATGCGAACCAGTATACGAAACCATTCAATGAGATTTCCGGTGTGGTAACGGAATTGCAGAATGCCCTTGCCTGTGCGGGAAGAATCTTTGAATTAATCGAAGAAGAACCGGAGGTGCCGGATACAGAAGAAGCGGTGGTGTTAGAGAAAGTGGATGGAAGTGTGGAACTTGAACATGTCTATTTTTCCTATTTGCCGGGACAGAAGTTAATCGAGGATTTTAACTTACAGGTTTCTCCGGGGGAAAGGGTGGCAATCGTAGGACCTACGGGATGCGGTAAGACCACGATGATTAATCTTTTGATGCGTTTTTATGATACCAGCAGCGGTGAGATTCTAGTAAGCGGACATCCTATCAAAGAGGTTACAAGAGAGAGTCTTCGCAGTTCTTACGGAATGGTATTGCAGGAGACCTGGTTAAAGCATGGAACCATCCGGGAGAATATTGCAATGGGAAAACCGGATGCCACAGAGGAGGAAATTGTTGCTGCCGCAAAGGCAGCCCATGCCCACGGATTTATCAAACGGATGGCGAAAGGATATGATACAGTTATTGGGGAGGATGGCGGAAATCTCTCACAGGGACAAAAGCAGCTTCTTTGTATTGCAAGGGTTATGCTCTGTCTGCCGCCAATGCTGATTCTGGATGAAGCCACATCGTCCATAGATACGAGAACTGAACTTAAGATTCAGAATGCCTTTGCGAAAATGATGGAAGGCAGAACCAGCTTTATTGTAGCACACCGTCTGTCCACGATACAGGAAGCGGATGTGATTCTGGTGATGAAGGATGGAAAAATCATCGAAAAGGGCAAACATGAAGAACTGCTTGAAGC
>JBJELL010000311.1:0-3505 GCA_051879115.1 Lachnospiraceae bacterium | reverse complement strand
TTACAAAAATAATGAAATTCTATCTTGACTTCTTAGAAGAAAAAAGATACAATAGAATTCGTCAGTTTTGGACTGACGTACGCAGGAGTGGCGGAATTGGCAGACGCGCAGGCTTCAGGTGCCTGTGGCAGCAATGTCGTGTGGGTTCAAGTCCCATCTCCTGCATTTTATTCACAAGTGACTATTGACAAGTTGAAGAATATTTGTTAATATAGACAAGTCGTTGTGATAAATAATTTCATACGGTATGCGGAAGTGTCGGAACTGGCAGACGAGCAAGACTAAGGATCTTGTGATGGCAACATCGTGTGGGTTCAAGTCCCATCTTCCGCATTGTTTATTAGTAAGAGTGGGAAACTTTAAGATAATAAGGGTTCACACTTTTTTTGCGTAATGATGTATGGATTAAGGAGAATGATATGAACAAGAGAATCTATCTGATTGATTATTTAAAAGCACTTTGTGTCATTATGGTAATTATTACGCACTATGACTGGAAGGATAAGATAAACGGTGCGTTTTTATTTGGAATCAATATGGCAGTTCCAATCTTTATGCTGATTAGCGGCTATAATTTTGCATCCTCCGGTCTTAGAAAAGCAGATGGAAAATTTTTAAAAATGTATCAGCCGGAAATGTTAATACCGAAGATTATCCGCTTTACAAGTCCATTCTTCTTTATCTACATATTGGAAATTGTATTAAAGATAGCGGAGGGAAATGAGTATTCCATTCTTAAGATTATAGAACGTTTTTTAGAAGGCGGTTATGGACCCGGAAGTTATTATTATCCGTTGATGTTACAGCTTCTGCTGGTATTCCCTCTTATTTTTCTGCTGGTAAGAAAATTAGGTGGATGGGGTGTTATATTAGCGGCATATCTGAATCTTTCCTATGAGGTTGTTATACACAGCATAGAGATGGAACTGGATACTTACCGGCTTTTGATTTTCCGTTACACCTTTCTGTTGGCATTGGGGTGTTGGCTGTTTTTCCACTTGAACGAAAAGATAAAACCCTGGATGCTGGCAATTATGTTAAGTGTTGGAATCGGTTATCTCTATGCGATTTATTATGCAGACTATGAGCCGCAGCTTTTTACCTATTGGACGAGAACTTCTATGATGACGGCATTTTATATCTTTCCGTTGATTTATCTTACCTTCCGTTATGGCATGAAGTTACAGATACCGGGAAGTCTTGGAAGGGCAGTGGCAAAGATTGGGCAGGCATCTTATCATATTTTTTTGATACAGATGGTATATTATCATTTTGACTTATGTGATGTGTTTGCATCATTGCCGGGAGAATGGGAAGTGCTTGTTCATGTTATCCTGTGCCTCGGTGCCGGGTATTCTTTCTATCTGGTAGAAAGCCGTTTTTCTAACTGGCTTATTAAGATATCTTCCGATTACAGAAGAACCTATTTAAGGAGAACATATGCTTTACAGAGAAAACCAAAAGAATCATAAAAAACTGTCTATTTTAGGATATGGCTGTCTGCGTTTTACGAAAAAGGGCGGAGTGATTGACCAGCAAAAAGCAGAACGGGAAATGGAAAAAGCCATAGAAAATGGTGTGAACTACTTTGATACAGCTTACACCTACAACGGTAGTGAAGTCTGTCTTGGGAAATTTTTAGCAAAAGGCTACCGCGATAAAGTAAATATTGCCACGAAGCTGCCTCATTACTACATCAAGAAATTAGAAGATATGGAACGCTGTTTTAATGAGCAGTTAGAACGTCTCCAAACAGACCATATCGAATATTATCTGATGCACATGTTAAATGATGTGGACACATGGAAACGTCTTACAGACCTTGGTATGGAAGAGTGGATTGCAAAGAAAAAAGCAGAGGGGAAGATAGAAAACATCGGATTTTCCTTTCACGGAGGAACGGAGCAGTTCATAAAGATTGTAGATGCCTATGACTGGGATTTTTGCCAGATACAGTTCAACTACATGGACGAACACACGCAGGCAGGAATTACCGGATTACAGTATGCTTCTAAAAAAGGACTTCCTGTTATTATCATGGAACCTCTTCGGGGAGGTAGACTTGTACAAGGATTGCCGGAAAGTGCCAAAAAAGTCTTTGAAAAGGCAAAACCTCAAAGAAGTCCCGCAGAGTGGGGACTCCGCTGGGTATGGAATCATCCTGAGGTAACGGTCATCCTCTCAGGTATGAATGATATAGAACAGGTAGAAGAAAATGTCCGTATTGCCAGTGAGGCACAAGCAGATTCCCTGACGAAAGCAGACTTTGAAATTTTTGAACGTGTAAAGACAGAAATCAATAAAAAGATAAAGGTCGCTTGTACCGGCTGTGCCTACTGTATGCCGTGTCCCCAGGGCGTAGACATTCCGGGCTGTTTTTCCGCCTATAACATGAGCTATACCGACAACTGGTTTGCAGGATTCAAAACCTATTTTATGTGTACCACATTAAGAAAAAATGTTACCAATGCAGGAAACTGTATTTCATGTGGAAAATGTGAAAGACACTGTCCGCAGAACATACCAATCCGGGAAAAATTGAAAGATGTGAAGCGGCATATGGAAGGGCCGGTTTATCATATTGCCCGCTTCATAGCAAAACATACAAGAAAAGATTAAGGGTGTTGAAAAACATCCTTTTTTCTGTTTTACCCAATAAAAAATTCAAAAAAACTGAAGACATTTCCCACTCCCCCTCGTTAGTATTAATGAGCAGATAAAAAACGATAAAACAAAAGAGAGGAGGCGGATAGAAAATCAGTACAGAAGAACAATTTGAAAACTTACTTAAGACCTACGAGAAGCTGGTGTATTCCATTTGTCTTAAGATGGTAAAAAACCCCTTCGATGCACAGGATTTGACGCAGGAGACCTTTTTATCCGCCTATAAGAAGTTAGCGGAGTTCGATGGAACCTATGAAAAAGCATGGATTAGTAAGATTGCAACAAATAAATGTCTTGATTATCTGAAAAATTCGGCGAGAAGAATAGAACCTAAGGAAGAGGTTTATTTTGAAGAAATCAGAGATGTTAAGGCGGGACCCGAGGAGAGTTATCTTCATCAGGAATCCAAAGAAATTGTTTTATCTATCTGCAAAAAAATAAAACCGCCTTATGATGAGATTGCGAGGAAACATTTTTATGAAGAAAAGACTGCAAAAGAGATAGCAGAGGAAAAAGGAAAGAGTGTAAAGACCATACAGACCCAGATTTACCGGGCGAAGGCATTGATTAAAAAACAGATGGAAGGAGGACGCAGCAGATGAGAGAGGAAAGAAGCCATATTACAAAAGAAGAGTGGATGAAGTTTTCCCAGGGAAAGATGAGTGAACAAGAGGAAGAAGAACTCTATAACCATGTGGGATGTTGTACATATTGTGCGGAACAATTTGCAAATATCGTAGAAATAGATTTTTTTGCAGAGCCGCCGAAGTATCTTTACGAAGAAATCTTAGAGCGAAGTAAAAGAGCCGATGTACAGGCGGCAGTTACAGTGCAAAAGACT
>JBJELL010000310.1:0-7308 GCA_051879115.1 Lachnospiraceae bacterium | reverse complement strand
CTTTATATTGGAATCTATTTGTACTCGCATACTTTCTATAATAATCTGCTGGCTTATATTGATCCGAAATAAAAAGACGGATTCTCTCCTTTTTTTTCTCTACCTTTTTTTTCTCTACCTTCCTTTTCCTTATCTCAAAAAATTTTTGTATCTTCCAAGGTTCTTTTTCCAACACTTCCCGTAACTCTCCAAGATAGTGTATAAATATTTCAATCTCCTGCCTGTTCTCTTCCATGACTTCATATGGCGAAATCAGATTATGAGCAAATCGATTTCTTACTTTTGCAGCTTTATTTCTCGCCTGTTCTAAATCCCAAAGAAGTCCCTTTATTTTCTCCTGTCTGTCTTCATCAGACATTTCCTTTGTTGCCTGCTCTATTTTCCGGACTGCTGCTTTCCGGTTATTTTCATCTTTACACGCTTCTACATCCACTTCCATATGCTTCTCCTGCAAATACAAAACCACCAGATAACTCCGCAAAGATTCTAACGCAGTTGCAACAGCCTGACCGTAGCGATTCTGCTTCAAAAGCCATCGGCAGAGCAGATACTGCATCTCCCCCATTTTTTCCCAGTTTTCTACAGCATCTTCAAGCCAGTCTATGCTGTAATCTCCCAAAAGTTCTGTGGAAAGTGCCTGACTTAACATCGTCTTTAAATCTGCATATCGTCCCTTTGTATTTTCCTCACAGATAGATGTTTTTAATAATGCCTTTAATGATTTTACAATTTTATCATAATCATTCAACTGTACCGCCCAATCAAATTTTTTAAGTGTTTCTCGCAAAACGGATTCTTCCTCAGGTATCAGTTCCAACAGTGTTGCGACATTTCCCGTATTTTGAAACTCACATACACCATTCGTAAGATTCAGAACCTCTGCCAGATTTCCCAAATCCACAACCGGGGATATATCGTCATTCTCTCCTGCAATTTCAAAATTCCCGTAATAGATATGCCGGATTTGAATATTATACTGCAATACATATTTCAGATAATTCAAAATGATAAGATTATACAAAGGCAGGGAGCGAAAAGAATGTGTAATATCAAAAGAAATCTCATAGTTTTTCCCTTGTTCAAGAATATTTTCTATCGTACTGATTCTTCTGTAATTCTCCAAAAGCTGTTCTTCATCTATTCCATATCTAGCAAAAATAACCTTAATTTCTATCTGCTTTGAAACACCAGGGAAACAGAGTTTTTCCTGATAAATAGACTGAACAGTTTCCTGCATACTATCCAGTTCTTTCCCTTTTGTATCCTTCCCGTGACCTTTTTCTTTTTCAATATGATAAAGGGTCTTAAATTCTTCAAAGTTTTTTTCTTTTGCAAATTTCGTATAAAATCCTGTCCAGGAAGAACGCACTGTTCCAATCAAGACAATTTTATCCGGCTGCTCGACTTCCACTAATGGTTCCGCCACAAATTCTGATTCCTGTTTTCCTTCCAATCCTTTTATCAGATAAGTTGCTTTTCTGTAAAAGTACTCCTCTTTTTCATAGATTGTTTTCAGTTTTTCATCTATATCTCCTTTGAAAGACTCCTCTACTTTTTTTTCTATTACACTTCCTGTTCCCAGTGTCAGAATCAATATTTTTTCATCTTTACTCATTTGTTCTCCTTTAGCTAACCCGAAACCTTCCGAATCCAAACCGACTGTTCTTTCCCACATGAATTAATTCTCCTGCTAATAATACCGGCAGAATTCTTTCATCTATCTCATCTAATGAAATCTTTCCTTCTATCCCCTTTAATAACATTCCTTCCCGCTGACGGTTAGAATACCTTCTAACCTGAGCATGCCTTACAGTCTGTTCTATGATATTTGGAATTTTTTCAAATTTATATTCCAAAATATTTTCCTCAATTCCCTCAAAACAATCTAACATATAAATTCTTCTAAGAACTCCTTCCAGAATTGCCTGCATCTGAAATTCCTGTAAAAATTCTCCTTTATATTTCAAGGTCAGTGGTGTTTTAAATACGATTTCATTTTCCAACTCCGTATATTTTATCTGTCGAAGACGGTAATCCACATATTCCTGTAGAGTAGATACCTGATACTGACTCATATAAATGTTATTTCCCTCTAATAGTTGATGTTTCTTTGTATTAGTAATGGACAATATCCGAAATCTGGCATGATTTTTTCCAATTCCTTCTAAACCTAACATATGAAATGCCTGTACCATCTGATTCAAATATACGATAGTCTTTCCGAAGAGTATCATCTGAAAATCCAAAGTATCTCCTTTCTGAAATTCTTCCCGGTAATTCTCACATTCTAATACATATCCCACACTTTCACCTGTGGTCACAAAGTATGGCTTTTTCTCAAAACGGGCATACATAATTCTTTGTACAATACACTCGGATTCAAATCCACAATTCTCACAATCACGATTTTTAATGCAATTCACACGAAGCAGCATCTCTCCCATGCCACCCCGTAAGGCAGATACTTTATTGAGTGGCAACCTGCAATTCTCCGGAAACTGAATTGTAAAGTGCAATTTTACATAGCGCACCTGCAAGGCATTATTCAATAACTGCTCCATTCCTTTCCCCTTCCATCTGCTGTATACACTCTAAAAATATTTTGTAATATTTTTTTAAATTTTCCTCTAGTTTCCTACTATCATAAGAACCAATATTACTGTATCCAAAATGATTCATAGAATTTCTACAACGGCTGATTTCTCTTCCAATATCCACAATTTCCTCAGGTACCTCTATCATTATCCTATAGGCTGTCTGAAGCTCCTCTTCAGTCTTTAGATTATAAGCTGTTTCCTGTGTCCATTCTTCATAAGCTTCTTCTCTGATTTTGACATTTAGACTATTTCCCTTATTTTTCATGGTAGCAGATAACTTATTACAGACAGATTTACAGATACCATCCCGGTATTTTTCTTTTTCTTCATCAAGTCCATAATACCGGCACAGATAAGTTTTTAATGTCTCCTCCAAAGCAGTGAATCCCTGCTGAGTTCTCCTATTTTCAATTGCCCATTTTACTGCTGCCAGCCCCAGGGCCAGATTATCCTCTACATCAAACGCTGCCACTTTCTCATTGATGATATCTAACAATTTCCCTAAAGGTTTAATACTATCCATCTGACGCTTTTTTCCCTCTGAAACCTTTCCATCCTTTACCTTCATAATGTCATAAGTTTCCCGATATTGCAGATAAGAATCCAAAATACTCTTACCTTTATTCGTCTGATTAGGATTCTTAAAATTATAATACCCACGGGAAGTTTCCAGTCCATGAGTAATATTCTGTAATTCCTGCACTAACTTATTCAGCTCCGGTTTTTTTGAATCCAGACGAGTTTTCTGTTCCTTATACAACTCTGCGATTCCGTCACTGTTACCATATTTTACAAAAGAATTTGCTGCCTGGGACCAGTCTAAAATATCCAAAAAAGTAATGAGATCAAAGACAGGTGTCTCTTCTATTCCCTCTTCATTCTGCTTTCTCGCTTCAAAAGCACCATAATAAATTCCCTTTATTACTACATTTTTCAAAGTTCTTGCAAATGCCATTACTGCTAACATCTGAACCGGAATATTTCGCAGAGAATGGGTTATATCCAAATAAATCTCTTCTTCCTCCCCAATACAGTCATACATTTTCTGAAAAATCTCCCAGAGTTCTTCTTCATTTGCACCAAGAGGAATTATTGTCTTCTCAACTTCATCAAGATATACTCCATATTCCTCTTTGAGAGATTCATACAGCCCTTCATAATTGCGTTCTTTTGCCTCTTTTGTTACAAAAATCGTAATTCGGTCTCCGGATTTCCACTCTTTTAGTATTAGTTTCAAGACTGCCTTTTGAATATAAGCAGTCTGGTATTTTTCGCCTTGAAAACAATACACGGCATCACTGTATCTTCCTGTTCCTAATACGGATATAAAATGTTTATTCATCGTTACTCTCCCTGCTTTTTTCTCCCCATTCGCTATCTAATGCTATTTCTGCAATTTTTCCCGCATCCTCTAAAGTATCCGCCACACATAGATAACCACCTGAATGACAGAAACGAAAGGTTTTTATTCCTGTGATATTTTTTAATTCCTGCTCTGTCTTTCCACACCATCTTTCCGGGAAAGGCTTTTTTAAGTTCTCCTCATCTGACGGAACAGCCTGTATCATATAACCATCTCTCGCTGACGGAAAAATCACGTAAACGATATCTTTTCCTTTGACCGCATCTTTCCACGGCATTGCCTTGTCCAGTACCAATATTTTAGATGTACCGTTTTTTTTCAAAATTTTTTCTATTTCCCTGTATGCCTCTCTCTTCGCCCGGATAACTTCAAATTTTCTGTTAAGCACTTGTCTTGCAAATTCTACAGCACCGAAAAATTGCTCTGTTCCATCCGCACTTTCTTCATTCCAAAGCGGATTCAGATTTGCGATATACGAAGAAAGAAGATTCTTTTCCCCAGTATTATCCGTCCAATCTAAGGGTTGCACGAAATCTTCATCAAATTTTTTCGCATCCTCTGCTTCCAAAAAAAGTTCTCCATATTCATCCCAAAGCAATCCAAATGCCGCATACGGAACCCCATTCTCCCTAATACGTTTATCAAATTGATGATGGTCATATTTTCCCAATCCTATGTCAAAAACAATTCCGTCGTAATGCTCCGGTACCTGATTTCCACGTTCTATTTTCATTTTTGGATTCAGTAGCAACAATAATGCAGTTGCAAACACATCGTCTGCATGAAATATTCCGCCATGTGTAAATGCTTTTTTCTCTTCCATCTCTTTTTATCAGAAATACTTATTCATGGTAAATATTAAGTACCTGTTCTACCTCCTTTACAATTCTTTCCCGTATATTTTGCGGTTCAAGGACGACTGCAAAAGCACCAAGACTTAAAATTTTTCTGATGATACCTTCTTCTTCATAGTCATAATAGGTAATTCCCATATAAAGTGCATCTTCCTCTTTGTTATATTCCATCTGTCTTCTGTTATCTGCAAAGAGCAGACACGCTCTTTCATGGGCACTTTTTTTATTTAAAATTTTAAGTTTTAATACTCCCTTTTTTCTTTTATCCAGTATATCATCTATCTGCTCATTTGCCACTATGGAATCTTCTTTGTATTTGATTTTACATCTTGCCAAATTAGCTAAAACTGTATTTTTCCTCTCTATGTCGACAAAGTGCAAATACCAGTTTCTCGTAAATACATCTACCTGGATTCTGACCGGATAGCCGATTCCTTCTACTACTTCCCCTTGGTTGGTCTGATTCTCATAAAAAAATCCCTCTTTTCTTCTTACGGTTTTCATGGCTCTTTTTACATTTTGAATATAATCTTCATCCTGCCATAATGGATTGATTTTATATTCCCCCAACACATCTATATTAGAATTTTCTCTGGTCTTTTTTTTGTATCTGCCTAATTTTTTATAAATAGTCTCTGATAAAAACATCCTGCTCTCTGGCATTTCCAACATATTTTCTAAGAATTCCTGTTCTAATCCGGTAAGAACAATTGATGATGTACGCTCTTCTTTATTTATACTTTGAAATAATTCATATCTTTCACTTCGATTCATATAACTCCCACATCTTTCTCCAAGTCTCTTTTACATCTTCTAACAACTCTGTTGGTTCCCCAGTATACTTTTTTCCTGTTTTCTCTCCCGTGATAGAGATGATTTTTACATCTTTTCCCAAACTCATAATCCACGGCTTGATATCCAAAGGATTTGGCACCACTATTTCATAATATAATTTCCCCTCTTTCTCAATGATAACTCCTTTTCTCGTAGCAGTGATCGCCTCTCTCTTTATCCTACCAAGGGCTTCCTTATTTTTTATTTCCAGCAGAATCTTTCGACGCTCTTTTTCTATAGTTCTTCCTCCACTCCAGGTTCCCTGAAATGTTTCTTTATAAAGACCTGTTAAATCTATGTCATGTTTTTCTTCTTTTATCTGAATATTTCTCATACAATCCAATCTGTATCCACGCATTTTCTGATTTCCCAGACAATATCCCACTAAAAAAGTTCTCCCATAACTTTTATCATGCAAAATATGATATGGGAGTACCTCTTTCCTTTGTTTCTCTGCTCCTTTTTGTACTGCTAGACGACTTTCTTCATTATCAATATAATCAAATACAATTTTATATTTTCCTATTTTTTCTTCCATAAAACATTCTGCTAATTCTATGTAATTGCCTTCATCCAGAATGGCATGTGCCTGATATCCCCTGAAATAATAGCAATCCTGATTTTCTGTCAGTCTGCATGGATATTTCTTTTGCAGAATCTGATACAGATAGTATCCTGGCAGTGCCGGAAAAATAAGATTTATGGCATATTTGAGAAAAGCTTGCAGTTCCTGTCCTTCTTCTATAGTCAACTCCGGTAAAGGTTCTGACACAAGACTGTATTTCTGTCCCTGTCGTTTTAATACTCCAAGATTTTCTAATTCTCTTAATGCTTTCCGGAGACTGCTTTCAGAATTTCTAGAATAATTCTCTTCTTCCTCCTGTGGATTATCTTCTCTTAACAAATCATAACAACGTTGGCAATCTCCCAACTTAAATCCTTCTTTACTCTGCAAAGCTGCTCTTATTGCTGCCTGGTACTGCATTCTGCGAAAATGCTTTATACTTCCTTCTTTTTCTTCGATAACTTCGACATATACCTTCCACAGATCATTTACATCACTTCTCAGTTTTTCATAATCCAGTACCACTTCCCCATCTATTCTCTCGTCAGGAACAGCATAAGAATCATTGTTAAATATTTCATTTATCAATCCATACTGATGATTTAATCTACCTTTGCTGACGTTTAAGATATTCTTTATCTGGTCACGACGAAAACAGCCATAAATATAACTCAATCGTATAATATCATTTAGTTCTCTTGCACTTCGCTCATCATATCCTTTCAATTTGCTCCCTCACTTTTTCATTTCTATGTTAGAAAACATCTCTATGAATTCAATCTATTTTGATATATATATTTTTGAAAAAAGAGATGAGATTTCTCCCACCTCTTTTTTGAATCATCTGATACTCTGTTCTGACTGTTTCTTATACCTCTTCGTCTACACTTTCTGCTTTTTCCGTTCCGTTTTTCCATGCATCGAATTTCTTAACGACAGCATCATAGGTTCTGCTTGAAATATCCGGAAGCTCTTTTCCCCAGGCTGCTGTTGCCTGTTCAAATCCTTTCTTAAAAGCAGCTAACATCTCATCTGCTTTTTCAGGATCTCCACCACTTAAGGCTTTGGCAAATTCTACAATACGATCTGAAGTCT
>JBJELL010000309.1:0-7321 GCA_051879115.1 Lachnospiraceae bacterium | reverse complement strand
AAAAAAGAAGAGAATGCTCAGAGTCTGCTACAGGGCGGACAGGCTTTAGAGCAGGGAGCGAAAGAAGACAGTGAGACGAAGTTAGACTGGCAGAGGCAGAAGCAGGAACAGGCAAGACTGCGTAAGATTGCCAATGAGCTGAAAAAGGTAGAAGATGAGATAGAAAAAAGGGAAGAGCGGATTGCCGAGATTGATGAAATCTGTCAGGATCCGGCAGTTGCCACGAATTCCGCAAAGCTCAATGAACTTGGAAGTGAGCGGGAAAAATGCAGTCAGGAGTTGGAAAATTTATATGAGCAATGGGAGATTTTGTCAGAAGATAGTTAAATTTTTCACACATTGACAGTAGAATTGAAAATGATTATAATATTTGTAATTGGCTTAGGAGGAAATAAAGTGGAAAAAGAAATTTCACAGGCAGTCATTCGGAGGATGCCGCGTTATTACAGATATTTAGGAGAACTTTTAGATGAAGGTGTAGAACGTATTTCATCCAATGAACTCAGTAGCAGAATGAACGTGACTGCCTCCCAGATTCGTCAGGATTTGAACAATTTTGGCGGTTTTGGACAACAGGGATATGGTTATAACGTAAAGTTTTTATATGAAGAGATTGGAAAGATTTTAGGGCTGAACCAGCGGCACAATATCATTGTGATAGGTGCGGGAAATCTGGGTCAGGCACTTGCAAATTATGTGAAGTTTGAAAAGCTCGGTTTTATGATTATCGGACTTTTCGATGTAAATCCGGAACTAAAAGGAAAAAATGTAAGAGGCATAGAGATTCATATGTTAAATGAGTTAGAAAGCTTCTTAGAAGAACATGAGGTAGATATAGCAGCATTGACTATGCCAAAGACAAAGGCGGATTCCATAGCAAGACGGCTCGTAGACAGAGGAGTTCATGCAATTTGGAACTTTGCCCATGTGGATTTGGAATTGACCGATGAAGACGTTGTCGTAGAAAACGTACATTTATCGGACAGTTTGATGCAGCTTTCCTATAATATCGTAAAAAATCAAAGGGCAAAAGAAGAAAAATAAGCCGGAGGGTTTCAAATGAAGGATTTGGAATATTTCAAAGGCGCATTGAGTGATAAAAAAGTACCAATATTGGTCTTAGATCAGAAATGGCACCGCTTATTTGCGATTCATGGAAAAACAGAGGAAATCAAAGAAATAGAAGAAGAAGTTAACCATCTTTTAGCAAGGCAGGGTCAGGCAAATCAGGATATCAAAGATTTAAAAAAAGCCAAAAACAGCCTGATGGACAGTATTGTTGCAAATATGGAAGGAAAGAGCGACGATAACAAAGACCCTGTTTTAGAAAAGAAGATGGAGGAGAACCGCCGTCTGATTAATGAGGTAAATGAGAAGATTGAAGAGTGCGAAGATGAGCTCTTAGAGCTACCCAAACAGATAAAAGAAGCAAATGAGAGACTGATGATTGCAAGCATGACCTTTTGCTATGAAAAAATGCGGACGAATACAGAAGAAGTAGAGAGTATTGATGCATGGATTAAGCAGGTTCGGATTGATTTGAAGAAAAATATTATCAAAAAGCAGAACCGGGAAATCAACAGCAAAGAGATGTATGCTTATATGCATGATATATTTGGTCCGCAGATTATAGATATATTTGATTTGACGGAAGAAGAGGAACAGGAAAAAGAGAAGGAAAAGAAAAGTGAGGATGAAAACGCTTAACGGTGGTTAGGCGTTTTTGTTTTTAATAGATTGTAATGGATAGAAAAAAGAGATAGAATAGATTATGTGAATTTTAGTTCCTATGAAAAAGAGAATTGAAAAACATATGGAATTTATGGAGAGGATGTATTATGACAGCAGAGGATATAATCGGTTTTGGAATATATGCCTTAGTGGCATTATTTATGATGGGAATAGGTATTGTACAATTAAAAAGTAAAGAACCGGTTGGATTTTATTCCGGTGAAAAACCGCCGAAAGCAGAAGAAATTACAGATGTAGAAGCATGGAATAGAAAACATGGAATGATGTGGCTGGTATATGGAATCATCATCCTTATTTCATTTTTTATTGGACTTTTGATTGGTGATTCAATCTGGACAGCTGTTCCAATGATTGGAGGAGTCATTATCCCTGTAATTTTTATGATTCGGTATCATCATCAGTTGAGAAAAAAATATATAAAGAAGTAAAAAAGGAGAATCTTATGCAATATCTTTTAAACGCAAGAGAGATGAAGCAGGCAGATAAAAACACAATAGAGACTTTCGGAGTCCCATCCTTGGTTTTGATGGAAAGAGCCGCATTAAAAGTAATAGAGACAATCCAAAAAGAAAACCTGGATTTTTCTAAGACTCTCATCGTCTGTGGAACCGGAAATAACGGCGGGGACGGCATGGCAGTTGCAAGAATTCTGCACTTAAGTGGAGCGGATGTAAGAGTCTGGCTAACCGGAACTTATGAGAAATGTTCCGATGAGACAAAAAAGCAGTATGATATTTTAAAAGCATATGGAATGGAAGTCATAGAAGAAGTTTCAGAAGAAGAGATGACAGATACGGCTTATACGTTGGTAATAGATGCAATCTTTGGAATCGGACTATCTAGAAATATTGAAGGAAAATATCGGGAAATCATAGAATTTTTAAATGAAATAAAGGCAGACAAAGTATCTGTTGATATCCCATCAGGCATTCATGCAGACAGCGGTATCGTAATGGGATGCTGTTTTTATGCGGACCATACCGTGACTTTTGCATATAATAAGTTAGGACTGTGTCTTTATCCGGGGGCAGAAGCGGCAGGCAGGGTGCATGTAGCTGAGATTGGAATTACAAAAGAGAGCTTTTTGGAGAAAGAGCCTCAGACGCTGGCACTTGAAGAGAGAGATAGTTCCATGCTCCCAACTAGACGGTCAGACTCTAATAAAGGAAGTTATGGAAAGGTGCTTGTGATTGCCGGAAGCGAGGAAATGGCAGGAGCGGCGTATTTTTCAGCAAAGGCGGCGTACCTCGCGGGCTGTGGTCTGGTTAAGATTTTTACTCATGAGAAGAATAAGACCATGTTAAATGAAAAACTTCCCGAAGCAATCTTAGTGACTTATGATGGCAAGAAGAACCGAAAAGAAGTCTTGATTGAGTCGGTCAACTGGGCAGATGTGATTGTTTTAGGTCCGGGGCTTGGAACTTCTGAAACGGCAGAATCCATTTTACAGACCACCCTACAGACGGCATCTGTGCCAATGGTATTAGATGCAGATGCGTTGAATCTGTTAGCAAAGGAAACGGAACTGTTGAAAAGACCCCATACGGATCTGATTTTGACACCACACTTAGGAGAGATGTCAAGACTTATTGATATGCCTATTGCCTATATTAAGAAAAATCTTTTAGAAACAGCACAGGAATTTGCAAGGGAATACAATGTTATCTGTGTACAAAAGGATGTTCGTACGGTTACAAGCATTCCCTATGGGAAAACCTATGTGAACCTGTCGGGAAATCATGGCATGGCAACGGCGGGAAGCGGCGATGTCCTAAGCGGTATGATTGCCGGACTTTTAGCGGGAGGCATGTCACCGGAATATGCGGCGGCATTGGGGGTCTGGCTGCATGGACGCGCCGGAGATATTATGGCAGAAAGAACAGGATACTACAGCCTGATGGCAGGCGATATTTTAGAAGGAATCAAAGAGGTAACAAAATGAAAACAGAAAAGGACTATCAGCGTGTATATGCAAAAATCAATTTAGATGCAGTCATCCACAATTTGAATGAGATACATGGAGCAACAAAAGAAGGTACAAAGGTGATAGCAGTCATTAAGACAGACGGTTACGGCCACGGTGCAGTTCCGATTGCAAAGGAAGCAGAAGAACTTCCATATCTGTGGGGATTTGCCGTTGCAACTTCCCAGGAGGGAATTGTACTTAGAAAACATGGAATCAAAAAGCCGATACTAATTCTTGGACACAGCTTTGAAGAAGAATTTGAACAGATGATTATCTGGAACTTACAGCCGGCAATTTTTACCTATGATTCGGCACTGCAGCTTTCAAAAACAGCGAAAAGACTGCAAAAAGAAGTCAGAATACATATCAAAATTGACACCGGAATGAGCCGTATCGGATATCAGGTAACGAAAGAAAATGCCGATGAGATTGCAAGAATCAGAGAACTTGCAAATCTTAAGATAGAAGGTACTTTTACTCATTTTGCAAAGGCGGATGAGTCTGACAAGACTCACGTAAAAGGACAGATTGCCCAGTTTGAAAAAATGCTTGCATGGTTAGCAGAGCGCGGTGTAGAAATCCCTTTAAAACACTGTTCAAACAGTGCGGGAATTATGGATTTACCACAGGCGAATATGGATGCGGTACGGGCAGGAATTATCCTCTATGGACTGCTGCCTTCCGATGAGGTACAAAAGGAAAGTCTTAGTTTAGAACCTGTATTAGAACTAAAATCAAAGGTATCCTATGTAAAAACCTTAGAGCCGGGCAGAACCATCAGCTACGGCGGCACCTATGAAGTACAAAGGGAACAGCGGATTGCTACCATACCGATAGGTTACGGAGACGGCTATCCGAGAAGTCTCTCTAACAAAGGATATGTATTAATTCATGGAAAAAAGGCTCCGATTTGCGGACGCGTCTGCATGGATCAGTTTATGGTGGATGTTACGGATATCCCGGATGTAAAAGAGGGGGATGTGGTAACGCTTGTAGGCAAAGATGGAGAGGAAGTCCTTACGATGGAATATCTCGGTGATTTATCGGGAAGATTCAACTATGAATTTGCCTGTGATTTAGGAAAGCGTATTCCACGTATTTTTTACCGAAAAGGTGAGATTGTCGATACGAAAGATAATTTTGAAGAATAGGGTTTAAAGATGTTTACACTCGAAAAGTTTTGGAAATACTAATTGTAAATCTAAATTTTGGAGTGAAATTATGGTAATTAGAAGAGGAGATATTTATTACGCAGACTTAAGACCGGTAGTCGGTTCAGAGCAGGGCGGAGTCAGGCCGGTACTGATTATACAAAACGATATCGGGAATAAACACAGCCCTACGGTTATCTGCGCAGCAATTACAAGCCAGATGAATAAGGCGAAGCTGCCGACACATGTGGAATTAGATTCCGGCAAATATGCACTGGTAAAGGATTCTGTTGTGTTATTAGAACAGCTTAGAACCATAGATAAGAAACGTTTAAAGGATAAGGTCTGTCATTTAGACCGGGAAATCTTACAAAAAGTAGACCGTGCATTGGTAATTAGTCTGGACCTTCATACATAATCTTGACTAATATGTGCAGAAATGATAGGATTTTCTTAATAAGTTTAAGAACAAAAATACAAAGGAAGAGGAGATAGAAGGAGAAAAGCTATGGACGATGGCGGGAGTAGACACCCCTTTTTCAGATTTTTTTCAAAGAAAAAAGCGGATGATGAACAGATGGAAAAAGAAATCATCTCGATGGTAGATGAGGTTCATGAGCAGGGTGCTCTTTTAGAGAGTGAGGCTATGATGATTCATAATATCTTTGAGTTTGGCGATAAAGAAGCGAAAGATATTATGACCCATCGAAAGAATATTGTAGCATTGGATGGGAATATGCCTTTTGACGAAGCAATGGCAGTTATCATTGAACAGAATCATTCGAGGTTTCCGGTTTATGAGGAAGATATCGACAATATCATCGGTGCAATACATATCAAAGAGGTTCTTATGTATGCAAAAGATGAGTCGGTTCAAAAGACACCGATAAAAGATATTGCAGATTTAATCTTTGAGGTCGATTTCATACCGGAGACAAAGAATATCAATTCCCTGTTCAAAGAAATGCAACTGAAAAAGAATCATATTGTCATTGTGGTAGATGAGTATGGTCAGACGGCAGGAATTGTGGCGTTAGAGGATATTTTAGAAGAAATCGTAGGAAATATCCTAGACGAACACGACGAAGAGGAACATACCATAGAGCAGGTAGGGGAGAATACCTATCTGATGCAGGGAATCACACCGTTAGAAGAGGTGGAGGAGAGACTCCATATACCTTTTGAATTAGAAGATTACGAGACTTTAAACGGTTATCTGATTTCTCTTGTGGGTAAGATACCGGCGGAAAATGAATCCTTTTCCGTAACAGGCAACGGATGCCGTTTTGACGTCTTATCGGTAAATAATAAGATGATTGAAAGGGTTCAGGTTACAAAACTATCCGAAGGGGAAGAAGGCTCACAGACTTGTCAGAATGAGGAAAAAATGATAAAATAAAAATGGAAAAACGAACAGAAAAGAGGAAATAAGTTATGTCAGGACATTCCAAGTTTGCCAATATTAAGCATAAAAAAGAGAAAAATGATGCGGCAAAGGGAAAAATCTTTACAATTATCGGACGTGAGATTGCCGTTGCAGTAAAAGAAGGCGGTCCGGATCCGGCAAATAACAGCAAGTTAAGAGATGTAATCGCTAAGGCGAAAGCGAACAATATGCCAAACGATACTATTACAAGAGGAATCAAGAAGGCATCCGGTGATGCTGCCTCTGTAAACTATGAATATGTTGTATACGAAGGTTATGGACCAAGCGGAACGGCAATTATTGTAAAAGCATTAACCGACAATAAGAACCGTACAGCAGCTAATGTAAGAAATGCCTTTACAAAGGGAAAAGGAAATATCGGTACACAGGGCTGTGTATCTTATATGTTTGATACAAAGGGTCAGATTATCGTTGCAAAAGAAGAGACAGATATCGAAGCAGATGATTTGATGATGTTAGCTTTAGATGCAGGAGCAGAAGATTTTGCAGAAGAAGAGGACAGCTTTGAAATCATTACAGACCCAGATGATTTTTCAAAGGTAAGAGAAGCGTTAGAAGCAGAGCAGATTCCTATGGCATCTGCTGAAGTGACTATGATTCCGCAGACTTATGTACAGTTGACGGACGAACAGGATTTATACAATATCAATAAGACGTTGGATTTATTAGATGAAGACGAAGACGTTCAGGAAGTGTATCATAACTGGGATGAATAATTGCAGATAACCCGGCAGAACCTGCCGGGATTTTTGCTATAAACAACGGGAGGAACCTATTCATGTCTTGCGAATTGGAACAGCCTCAGATACATATAGAAGAGAGAGAATATCTGAAGCTGACAGATAGTTTGAAGTGTGAATTGCCGGATTTACTGCTAGCAGGTGTAGAGAATCCGTTAGAGGGATTTCAAAAGAAAGAATACGAGAAAACGTTTTTAGATTATATTGAGATGTATAGGCAGACTATGCGTGATTTAGAGGATGCCTATATCTACAGCGGAGAGAA
>JBJELL010000308.1:0-1812 GCA_051879115.1 Lachnospiraceae bacterium | reverse complement strand
AGTGAAAATTATCGGCGGCATGGATATTTCAGAGAAAAGACGACCACAGGATGGAAGAATTACCATGATGATAGACCGAAAGGAATACGACATCCGTGTATCCATTCTGCCAACGGTATTTGGTGAAAAATGCGTTATGCGTTTAGCCCAGAAAAAAGCGTTGATGTTGGACAAGAGGAAACTTGGTTTTTCGGAGGAGAACTTAGAACTCTTTGATAATATATTAAATCATCCAAATGGAATTATTTTGGTAACCGGTCCAACCGGAAGCGGTAAATCCACTACTTTATATACGGCAGTAAATGAACTGAATCATGAAAATGTCAATGTCATTACAGTAGAAGATCCGGTAGAGGCAAATATGGATGGAGTGAATCAGGTACAGGTCAACAGCAAAGCAGAGCTTACTTTTGCAAGTGCATTGCGTGCAATCTTAAGGCAGGATCCGGATGTTATTATGATTGGAGAGATTCGTGACCAGGAGACAGCCAGAATCGCTGTACAGGCATCTATTACCGGACACTTAGTGCTCAGTACACTGCATACCAACGATGCACCGGGTACAATGACACGACTAATGGATATGGGAGTAGAGAGTTACCTCTTAGCAGATGCCATGCGTGGAGTTATGGCACAAAGACTGGTAAGGACTCTGTGCCCTCATTGTAAAGAAAAACGTTCTGCTTCTATAGAAGAGAAGAAGATTATGGGACTTGATTGGCGGGAAGAGGCAGAAGTATATGATCCAAAGGGTTGTCCGCTTTGTAATGATACCGGATATCACGGTAGAACCGGAGTCTATGAGATTATGCCGATTACACCGTCACTTCGTACCGAGATTGCAAAAAGGGCGACTACAGATGAGATTCGTAAGACGGCATTACAAGAAGGCATGCACACACTACGGGATGAAGCAGTTCGTCTGGTATTAGAAGGAATTACTTCTTACAGTGAGATGCTAAAAGTATCCCTAGAGGAGTAGAGGAAGAAAGAGAAAGTTATGAGTAAGATAGAAGATATTTTAGTGGAGGGAAATAACCGTGGTGCCTCAGATATTCATCTATGTCCAAGAAGTCCGGTTATGTTCCGAATCGACGGGGAATTAGTTCCTATGTCGGAAGAATTAATTAAAGCCTATGAAATAGAGGAAATAGTAAAGCCTATGCTGACAGAAGAGCAGACGGAAGAATTAGAAAAGATGGGTGAACTGGATTTTGCCTATTCCATTGCGGGATTTAACCGTGTGCGTGTCAATGTATTCCGACAGCGTGGCACTTATGCTATGGCACTTAGAATTCTGTCTTTTGAAGTACCCTCACCAAAGGAATTAGGAGTACCGGAGGCAGTGGTGAATCTGACCACCAAAAAAAGAGGTCTGGTTTTAGTAACAGGAGCAACCGGAAGTGGTAAATCCACAACGTTAGCATCTTTGATTGGAACCATTGCAAAGAATTATAAAAAGACGATTATCACGTTAGAAGACCCGATAGAGTATCTCCATAGACACGGAAAATCCATGGTGCTGCAAAGAGAAATCGGATATGATTCCATGTCCTATGCCAATGCGGTGCGGGCAGCCTTAAGACAGGATCCGGATGTTATCTTAGTAGGAGAGATGAGAGATTTAGAGACCATATCCATTGCCATTACGGCAGCAGAGACAGGACATCTTGTGTTTTCTACTCTGCATACCAATAGTGCTGCATCCGCAGTGGATCGTATGATTGATGTATTTCCGCCACACCAGCAGCAGCAGATTCGTATACAGCTTGCAAGTGTTTTAGAGGGAATCATAGCACAGCAGCTTTTACC
>JBJELL010000307.1:0-1817 GCA_051879115.1 Lachnospiraceae bacterium | reverse complement strand
CATCAGGCAATCGAGGCAAAAGAGCATGTAAAGGTAAAAAGAGAGAGTAAGACTTTAGCAACGATTACTTTCCAGAACTTCTTTAATAAATATGATAAGAAAGCCGGAATGACAGGTACAGCTTTAACGGAAGAAAAAGAGTTCCGTGATATCTATGGAATGGACGTTATCGTAATTCCGACAAATATGCCGGTCATCCGTGAAGATTTGCAGGATGCGGTATACAAGACTAAGAAAGAAAAATACCATGCTGTTGTGGAAGAAGTAATCAAGGCACACGAAAAAGGACAGCCGGTATTAGTTGGTACAATTACCATTGATATTTCCGAGGAAATCAGCCGTCTTTTGAAAAAGCAGGGAATCCAGCATAAGGTCTTAAATGCGAAATTCCATGAAATGGAGGCTGAGATTGTAGCCGATGCCGGTGTACATGGAGCCGTTACCATTGCAACGAATATGGCAGGACGTGGTACGGATATTAAGTTAGATGAAGAAGCCCGTGCGGCAGGAGGACTTAAGATTATCGGTACGGAACGTCATGAATCCAGACGTATTGACAATCAGTTACGTGGTCGTTCCGGTCGTCAGGGAGATCCGGGACAGTCACAGTTCTTCATTTCCTTAGAGGATGACTTGATGCGTCTGTTTGGTTCCGAAAAATTAATGGATATGTTCAATGCACTGGGTGTGCCGGAGAATGAACAGATTCAGCATAAGATGTTAACCAATGCCATTGAAAAGGCACAGATGAAGATAGAGAGCAACAACTTTGGAATTCGTAAGAATCTGTTAGAATACGATCAGGTTATGAATGACCAGAGAGAGATTATCTATGCAGAACGCCGCCGCGTATTAGATGGAGAGAGCATGAGAGATGTTATCTATAAGATGATTACCGACCGTGTGGAAAATACCATCGATACCTGTATTTCTTCAGACATTCCAAAGGAAGACTGGAATCTGACGGAATTAAATGAACTTTTACTTCCGATTATTCCGGTTAAGCCGGTAACACCGGAATCTGTAGAAGAATTTAAAGATGTAAAACAGTTAAAACACAGATTAAAAGAACAGGCAGTCAAACTTTACGAAGAAAAAGAAGCGGAATTCCCGGAACCGGAGGCATTAAGAGAATTAGAACGTGTCATCCTGTTGAAAGTGATTGACCGGAAATGGATGGATCACATTGATGATATGGACCAGCTTCGTCAGGGAATCGGTTTACAGGCATATGGACAGAAAGACCCATTGGTAGAATACAAGATGAGCGGTTTTGATATGTTTGATGATATGACAGCAAACATTCAGGAAGACACCGTAAGATTATTATTCCACGTCCGTGTAGAGCAGAAAGTGGAAAGAGAGCAGGTTGCAAAAGTAACCGGAACGAATAAGGAAGCCTCTGCTCCGGCTGCACCAAAGCGGAGAGAAACAGCAAAGGTATATCCGAATGATCCGTGCCCATGCGGAAGCGGTAAGAAGTATAAGCAGTGCTGCGGAAGAAAATAGACAGAATTGACAAAAAGATAGAGAAGAAAAACATAAGAAAGTACAGAACAAATGTTTGAAAATGTTCTGTACTTTCTTTTTATACTTTGATATAATAGCGGGGAAAGGAATTTTATTATTATGGATCATTTTAAATTAGTATCAGAATACAAACCAACCGGTGACCAGCCTCAGGCAATCGAAGCCTTAGTAAAAGGCTTTGAAGAAGGCAATCAGTTTCAAACTCTTCTCGGTGTCACGGGTTCCGGTAAGACCTTCACAATGGCAAACGTCATTGCGAGATTAAATAAACCAACATTAATCATTTC
>JBJELL010000306.1:0-1818 GCA_051879115.1 Lachnospiraceae bacterium | reverse complement strand
GTATGTGTTGTATGCTATCGGTGCAATCTGGATGTTTGTGATTGTGAAAAAGCCTTTGTTAAAGAAGATAAAAAAAGACAGCCGTCCGTTGAAGATTCAATGTGTGAGTCTGGGAATACTGGTGTTTTCCATTGCTTTGGATATGATAAATTATCTAAGATGGGAGACTGTAGATGCAGCAAAGTTTAGCAGGGTGATGTTCTTATTCTATATTGTGATACAGATATGTGTGGTATTTGAAGACTCTATAAAATTGATTCATTTAGGTGAGCAGTTTGAAGTTATTTCAAAGGAAGCACTTCACGATGCCCTGACAAAACTTTCTAACCGAAATGCTTTTGAAAAAGATTTGCTTGGGTATCAAGCGAAGAGTGAATCGGGTGCAGTTATGTTTGATTTGAATAATTTGAAATATTTTAACGATGTGCATGGACATGCCATGGGAGATTATTATATTATTGTATGCAGCGAGATTATACAGGACATTTTTGGCGTATACGGAAAAGTCTACCGTATTGGCGGTGATGAGTTCTGTGCAGTTGTCGAATCTGTTGATGAAGAGAAGTTTCAGGAACTGCGCCGGAATATGAACGATAGAATTGAGGCATTAAACGGCACATTTTTTGAAGATCAAATGTCGGTTGCAACGGGATATGCAGGTTTTGATATGGCGCAGGATAAAGATATCCACGATACCGTAAAAAGAGCCGATGTCATGATGTATGAATGTAAAGCAAGTATGAAGAACAGGAGGAGTTAGATGGCAAGTATCATCATTGCAATATGTTATTATGTGGTGCTCATTGCACAGATATGGATTATGTGTAAAGAGAGAAATCCCGGAGAAAATGAGATTTTTTCTGTTACCATTCCGGATGAAGTGATGGAGAATGAAGAAATCAGACAGGTGCGCAAAAAATATGGAATGAGCATAAGTCTTTCGGGAATTGTGTTAGCAGTACTTCCAGCTGCGATGTTTTTGGTGGACTGGACAACGGTTCAAGTACTGATTTGGATGATTTTGTTCATACTTATTCCGGTTCTGAGCTATATTCCGTACTGGAGAGCGAACCGGGCACTGAAGATATTAAAAGAGAAGAATAATTACATGGAAAAGGCACCGAATCTGACAGAGATTGACGATATGTGGAAATGGGGAATCTTCTATTATAATCCTCAGGATGAGAATCTTACCACAGAGAAAAAGGTAGGGGTAGGAACCTGTGTCAACCATGCGAGAAAAAGAGGAAAGGTATTGACCGTGGCGGCGTGGGCAGCAATCGCGGCACTTCTGGTTTTGGGAATTTTCCTGATAAGGGTACAGTCGGCACCACTTACGCTTACCTATGAAGATGGTGTTTTAAAATCAGGACAGACTAGAACAAATTATACGTTAGAAGCGGATGTAATGCAGATGGTAATGCTTTTAGACCATATGCCAAAGGAAAGTAAAATTATTGGAACCGGATTAGATAATCTGCAACGCGGTATTTATGATGTGGATGGATTTGGAAATTGCAAGGTCAATCTGAATCCGCAAAACCATGCTTTTATTCTAATCTATGCCGAGGACGGATGTTACATATTCTCCGCAGATACGGATGAAAAGACAAAAGAAGTCTTTGAAAAGTTAAAAGAAGATTTATAGGTCAAAATAAAAAAAGACTGTCGCTTTAATCATGTGATGTTGCTGATAGAATAGGTTACCGGAAGATGAAATTCATTTTGAATCTATCATGGATTTTTTTGATAATATGTGGTATTCCGTTACCACCATGCCAAAATTTCCGGGAGTATGTCTTTGCTATCTGTGATGAT
>JBJELL010000305.1:0-1823 GCA_051879115.1 Lachnospiraceae bacterium | reverse complement strand
TCCCGT
This sequence comes from Lachnospiraceae bacterium, assembly GCA_051879115.1. GTDB lineage: Bacteria > Bacillota > Clostridia > Lachnospirales > Lachnospiraceae > Maccoyibacter. Next base: position 1,817 of record JBJELL010000305.1, on the reverse strand, counting down.
ACCCTCTCTAACCAATCGGCTCCATTTTTCTTCAACACACAGCGTCCCATAAACATAAGGATTGTAAACTCAATGACAACCGCTGTTCTTTCAAATATATTTTCCGTGATATCCATACTTTCCGGGAGAAATAATACCAATACTTCCGTAACAGCAAAAAACAAGACCAGAGAACCTAAGACGGAAAACAGCATGTTTTTTTTCTCTGCCCGGCACTTTTCCACGGCATACATCCAGGTATTTCTCCTTTTTTCGAGCATATCCACCGCCTGTGAGACTTCGCCTCCCTGAGCCTGGCTTTTTAAAAAGAAGTTATGCATTAATTCCATCTGCTCACATCCATATTTTTCTTCTATCAAAAGAAGTGCTCTTTCAGAAGAATCTGCCTGTGCATCTTCTTTTTCTATTTCATGGATGGCTGCCTCAAGAGTCTCTTTCATCTCCCCTTCCGGGAACAGGTTTACCGTTTCTTTTAAGGACTGATAAATCCTTTTGTTCTTTTTAAAGGAACTCTCCATTTGTTCCATGTAAACGCACGCCTGCAAATATTTTTCATAGGATTCTTTTTCTTTCTCACGGTATTTTATAAAAGATGGCAGAAAGAAAAAGATAATTATTCCCATTAGTACACTGTAAAATATCCCTAAATTGCATACGGTTCCCAATACCATGGCGGATAAAACCGTGATTACCAAATTCTGAAATCTAAAATACTTTTTCAAAATCTTCTACCTTCTCCCTTTCTTCTTTTTCTTTCTCTAGTCTCTGCTTTAATTCCTCTGAATAAAACATATCCCCAATTCCCGCTTTTTCCATCCGAAAAATGATGTCTTGTGGAATGATTCTTGTATCTGTCAATTCTCCGTTTCTGACTAATATAAAATTTTTATTCCTATGATCTTCCCTTGCAAAAAAGGCAACCTGACTGATATAGCGTTCTATATTCTCCGTTTTCCGGTTATATCTTGTATCCAGTAAAATACCTACATCCATACCTACATAGACATCATTGGTCAGACGTTCTGAATCTTCGATACTCGGCATCATGTTTAAAATTCTGTCCGGTATCTTCCTAACATCATCCGTATGCAGCGTGGTAAATCCGGTAATTCCGGTTGTCCAACATTCTAGAAGCTGTTTTACTTCCACAGAACGTGCCTCCGATAACATAACCCTGTTCGGATTCATTCTAAGGACTTCTTTTAAGGCATCCTCATAAGAAAACAACCCCTCCCTTACACGCAGTTCCACACAGTCTTTGCCCGGATTAATCTCCCGGTAGCGGAGCTCCCTGGTATCTTCCACTGTCACCACCTTCTGGTCCGGCGGAATAAATGTGGTCAGAAATTTTGCACACTCAGTCTTTCCTACTCCCGGTTCCCCGCAAAATACCATGTTGAGTTTTGCTTTTACACAATTCACCAGAAGATGTAAAACTTCCTCTGTACAGTAATGATTTTCTAACGCACTAAGGGGTGTGATACGCTGTACCGGAGGTGTTTTTCGGATGCATACGCAGGTGCCTGTTGCCGCTATGGATTCATGCAACAAAGTGATTCTTAAATCTTCGGTTTCGGCTTCTAAAACCGGAGTTGACACATTTAAATTACTACCAATCATATTTCCCACAGCAGTCGTAAAACTATCTATGTTTTTCTGTGTCAGTTGCTTTACAATTTCCGGATTCGTGATTTTTGTTCGTTTATTATAAATATCTTTTATCCAGAGGTCCTGTCCATTAAAGTCAATGTCTGTAATGATTTCCTGTTTTAAAAAAGGCAAAAACGGACCGTACTGGGTGTCCGATATGGTAAATT
>JBJELL010000304.1:0-1828 GCA_051879115.1 Lachnospiraceae bacterium | reverse complement strand
GTTTCTTTTAATTTATCCATAAAGCCCTTTTTCTTTGGCTTTTCCGGTTTTTCATTGTTGCCCGCTGCCCCGTTCTGCTTTCCTAAAGAATTGCCGCTGACTTCATCAAACTTGCGGAGTGCCTCTTTCGCTTCACTGCTTAAGCCTGTTGGAACCTGAACTACCAATGTGACATAATGATCTCCTCTGACGTTTTTATTACGCAGAGACGGCACACCTTTTCCTTTCAGACGAATCTTGGTATCGGTCTGAGTTCCCGGTTTCACATCATAGAGGATATCTCCATCAATGGTACTGATACGCACTTCGCCGCCCAATGCTGCCTGTGCAAAGGAAATCGGTGCTGTGGAATAGATGTTCATATCCTGTCTTTGGAAAATCGGATGGGAGCTGATAACTACTTCTACAAGCAAGTCACCTCTTGGGCCTCCATTAATGCCCGGTTCTCCTTTTTCACGGATTCTGACACTCTGTCCATTGTCAATTCCGGCAGGAATGCTGACACTAATCTTTTTCCGATTTGCTACATAGCCGGTTCCGTGACAGTCCTTACATTTTTCTTTGACAATCTCACCGGAACCATGACATTCCGGACAGGTCTGTACATTCTGTACCGTACCAAAGAGAGATTGCTGGGTGTACATAACTTTTCCTTTTCCACCACATTTTGGACAGGTCTCTTTTGATGTACCCGGTTTTGCACCGGTTCCTCCACAAGTCTTACACTCATCCTTTAAGACAATTTCTATCTGTTTTTCACAGCCAAAAACTGCCTCTTCAAAGGAGATACGGACACTGGCTCTTAAATTCGCACCCCTTCTTGGACCGTTGCTTGCACCTCTTCTGGCACTGCCGCCACCAAAAAAGTCTCCGAAAATATCTCCAAAAATATCTCCAAAATCCATGCTAGAGAAGTCAAATCCACCTGCTCCTCCTGCTCCACCATCAAAGGCAGCATGACCGAACTGGTCATACTGTCTTCTCTTGTCTGCATCACTTAAGATGGCATAGGCTTCCGATGCTTCTTTGAATTTCTTCTCTGCTTCTGTATCGCCCGGATTCATATCAGGATGATATTTTTTTGCTAATGCACGATATGCTTTTTTTATCGTTGCGTCGTCGGCGTTTTTTTCAACGCCGAGGACTTCGTAATAATCTCTTTTCTGCTCTGCCATAATTTACACTTCTTTATAATCTGCATCTACTACATCATCATCTGCGGAACCGCCCATGTCAGGACCTGCTCCGGCTGCTCCCATGTCAGGACCTGCACCCTGTGCTGCCTGAGCCTGCTCATACATCTTGGCAAATACTTTCTGAGCACTCTCTGTCAGTTTCTCTTTTGCGGCCTTCATCTCTGCAACCTGGTCATCTGTCATCTCTTCTGCATTCTGATGAGCTTCTACCATAGCTTTTAATTTATTTAAGTCTTCTTCCACTGCTGCCTTATCAGCCGGGTCAATACCGGAACCAACTTCTTCTAATGCTTTCTCTGTCTGGAATACGAAGGAATCTGCATCGTTTCTTGTATCGATGGCTTCTTTTCTCTTCTTATCCTGAGCTTCAAATTCTGCTGCTTCTTTTACAGCCTTATCGATTTCATCATCGGACATATTAGAACCTGCTGTGATGGTGATGTGCTGTTCTTTTCCTGTTCCTAAATCCTTAGCAGATACATTTACAATACCGTTTGCATCGATATCGAAGGTAACTTCAATCTGAGGTATACCACGGCGTGCTGGTGGAATTCCATCTAAGCGGAACTGTCCTAAGGATTTGTTATCTCTTGCGAACTGTCTCTCACCCTGTACAACGTTGATATCTACTG
>JBJELL010000303.1:0-7400 GCA_051879115.1 Lachnospiraceae bacterium | reverse complement strand
GAGAGGAAGATGTCAGCTAAAGCTGACCACGCTCGGCACGCAAAGTGTGCGAGCTTCTCAAGTTTGAGGGGTTGGGGAGCTGATGTGGGCTTGCCCACTTTGTTCTTGTGAGAATGGGGGTAGATAGAGGATGAGGGAGAAGGAAAATCATAAACATGAGATAACGGGGAATCTAGAGAAAGATAGTGAAGTGTTTTTCGGGTACTTTGAAGGGTGCAGTGATTTGAAATATAATCGATTGTATCTGGGGGAAAACCATGAGATTGCCTGTATTGTGGCTTTTATCGAGACGACGGTTGAGAATATGATGTTAGATGATACGGTGCTGGGGAAGATGCTGAATGGGCTTTGTTCGATGAAGGAGGAGAAGGTCTATCAGGCGTTGGAGAAAAATTCCTTAGGAGTGTCGGATATTGCTTATTTTGAAACAATAGAAGAGGGAATTGACGGGATGCTCTCAGGGGCGGCTCTGATTATGGTGGATGGTTTTGCACGGGCGATTAAGGTGTCGGATAAGGGATATCCGGGAATGGGTGTTACGGAGACGGATTCGGAAAAAGTGGTCAGAGGCTCGAATGAGGGATTCTCAGATTCGATTAAGGTCAATACAGCATTGGTGAGAAAGAGAATCCGCTCGCCACAGCTTAAGGTTGCGGAGAGAAAGGCAGGGGTGCGCAGTAAGACGAATATCAGTCTTTTGTATATGGATGGAATTGTACAAAAGAAAGTATTAGAGGAGATTGACAAAAGGCTGGAAGGATTTGAGATTGACGGAGTCATGGACAGTGGGGTAATTGAACAGCTTTCAGAAAAGGAGTGGCTGTCGCCTTTTCCGCAATTTCAGACTACGTTAAGACCTGACAGGGCAGCCATGTCGGTGTTAGAGGGAAGAGTCATTCTGCTGTGTGATAATTCTCCGGTGGCTTTGATTCTTCCTACGGATTATAACTCTTTTATACAGACCAGTGATGATTATTACAATCGGTTTGAGATTGCTTCTTTTAGCAGAGTTATCCGGTATCTGGCTTCTTTTTTTGCAATGACCCTTCCGGGGCTTTATCTTGCGGTAACCAATTTTCATACACAGATACTGCCGACTACATTAATCTTGTCTTTTGCGGCAGCAAGACAAGGAGTACCCTTTCCGGCAGTAGTGGAAGTGATTTTGATGGAGGTATCTTTTGAACTCCTAAGGGAGGCAGGCGTGCGGCTTCCGGGGGCTATGGGAAATACCATTGGAATTGTGGGAGGTCTGATTATCGGACAGGCAGCAGTGGAGGCGAATATTGTAAGTCCGGTGGTGGTCATTGTGGTGGCATTTACCGCACTGTGTTCTTTTGCCATTCCAAACGAAGAGTTTGCTACAGCATTTCGGATTTTGAAGTTTTTCTTTATCATTCTTTGTGCATGGCTGGGATTTTTTGGCTTCCTGGCAGCCATTTTAATGGTACTGATTCATCTGGCTCATTTAAAAAGTTTTGGTATTCCCTACCTTATGCCTTTTGTGGGAGCAGAACTTACCAATTATGACGATGAGAGAGATTCCTTTCTTCGTCTGCCCTTGTTCTTGCTGAAAAGAAGACCGATTTTTGCCAATCCGAAGAATAAAACACGTCTGCGAAGGAGGAAACAGTAATGTTTGCAGAAAATGATAAGATATCTCCACGCCAGATAAAACGCTTGATGATTTTTTGCATATTTGGAATCTCTTCTTTGATTTTGCCGGAAATTCTTTCATCTGTAAGTGGAATTGATGGAAGTGCTGCAATTTTAACAGGGATGTTTCTGGCTTTTGGTTTTCTCGGATTACTGGGACTGTGCCTAAAGCAGATGAGAGGGGATTATTATGCCTATCTGCGGGAGGCATTTGGTGTAAAACTTACGGACATCTGTCTGATCTTTTATTTCTTCTATTATGTCTGTATCAGTGGGTTTGCGGCATATACCATCTGCCATCTGGTTTTAAAGAATCTTTTAAAAGAGGAATCTTTTCTGGTGGTATTGACGGTACTCGTTTTGGCAGGTGCTTATGGAATATATGGGGGAATTGAATGCAGAGTCCGGGTGTATGAGATTCTATTTTGGACGCTTATGGTATTGCTGTTCATTATGTCGGCACTTTCCGTGGGAAGTGTGGACGTAGACAAGTGGTCTCCGGTGTTTTATGACAGTGGAATGGATTTTCTAAAAAGTAGTTATCTGGTATTTGGAATTTTTTCCTGGGTGTTCTTTCTGTTGTTTTTAAAACCCTTTTGTGCAAAAGAAGAGAGCTTGAAAAAGACTATGGGAGAGGTACTGGCTGTTACAGGTGTGATGCTGTTTTTCATATATCTGCTTTTAATAGGTGTCTTTGGAACGGCTTCTTTGAGTGAGACACCTTTTTCGGTCATTGTTTTGATGAGTATGGTGGAACTTCCGGGAGGTTTTTTGGAGCGGTTTGATGCTGTGATGGTGGGTATCTGGTTTTTTGCACTCTATGCTCTAATGGACCATACGATTTTTCACAGCGTGGATATTTTTATGCGGACGTTCTCTTTGAAAAAAAAGAAATATCCGGCAATTCTTGTTCTGATTCTGGTATTTGCCGTAGCAAAAAGCTGTTGGGAGTCGGTATTTTTTGTACAGCTCTTATACCGGCTTTTTTACTGGGTGGCAGTGCCGCTATCGGTATTAATACCATTACTGGCATACGGAATCATACGCTGCAAAAGGAGGGAAGTACATGAGTAAAAAGGGTTTGATGCTGACAGTACTGTTGTGTACATTTGCTTTTACCGGATGCGGCAGTCAGGAATTAGAAAACAGGAGTTTTCCTTTGGCGGTGGGATATGAAAAACAAAAGGAAGAATGCCGGCTAGTCTTCAATTTTCCCGACCTGTCTGCGGTGGCAAATGAGAACGCGGACGGAATCTATACCACTGTCCTGGCAAAAGATGGGGACGATTTTTTCTCCATACAGAAAAATTATGAGAAGAACAGTTCTAAGACTATTGATTTTTCCCATACAAAGGCATTGATTTTAAGTGAAGAAATATTGCGGGATGAAAAGGAACTGCAGGATTTTATAGACTATACGAAAAATCAGGAGTTGATGGCAAGAAACACCTATCTCTTTGTAACAGAACTTCCCATGGAAGAGTTGTTTTCTTTAGATGAGAATTTAGAAAAATCTTTTGGAACTTATTTAGAAGAGCTTTTAGAGAGCGATGAAGATTATAAAAATAAGCAGATTATGACTTTAGGAAAACTCTACGATGAGAGAAGTAACAGGCAGGAGACTCTTTTCATCCCGGTGCTAGGAGAGCAGAATCAGGCTCCGGCAATCATATATTCCTATGTGTTAAAAGATGGGGAGGCACTAAAAAAAGTTCCGGTAGAGACAGCGATGAATGGAATGTTCATTCAGGGAAAATTGTATGGGATGGATTTTAAAGATGAAAAAGGCAGGGAGTGGAGAATCAGCAGGATAAAGCCCCTCTATCGGTTTGAAGGAGAGGTGGAAAATCCTTCTTTGAAGATAGAAATTTCCTGTCAGGCGGTTTTAAAAAATAACAGAATTTCTGACTGGAGAGAGGAAGAACAGATAGAAAACAGTCTGGCAGTGGAGCTTAGCAGACATTTTACCCAGGCGGCAGAAAACGGTTTGCAAGAGGGATTTGACATTACTAACAGCTATAAGAAACTGGGGAATTATTATCGGAAAGCATACCGCTATTACAGAGAGAGGGGAGGGTATGAAAAAGCATTACAGATAGAGGTGGAAGTTCGCCCTTCCATCGTAAATGCAAAATAAATGTTTAGACTTCCCTTTTTCCGGGCAATACTTATGTATCAGCTTTAGGAAAGAGGGAAGAAAAGTGAAGAAAAACTGGAAAAAAGGGATGCTCATTTTATTGATTGCAGTATCCGTAATGCCAATGAAATATTATTATGAAAATAGAAAATTACAAAAGGACATCGCAGAAAAAATACTGCGTTTTCATGTGATTGCCAACAGTGACAGCAGTGAGGATCAGGCACTAAAATTAAAGGTAAGAGATGCAGTAGGCATTTATATGAAAGACGAAATGAAAGATGTGAAAAACTTAAAAGAGGCAGAAAAGACAGCAGATGCCAATATGGCTCAGATTGAAACCATTGCGCAGGAAGTCATAAAAGAAGAAGGAAAAACATATACTGTAAGTGCTTTTAGAAAACAGGTGGATTTTCCGGCAAAGACCTATGGAAATTATTCCTTTCCGGCAGGTACATATGAAGCGGTAGAAGTAGTAATTGGAGAGGGCAAGGGACAGAACTGGTGGTGCGTCATGTATCCGAATATGTGTTTTCAGGGAAGTATGTATGAAGTAATTGACACAAAGGCACAGGTCTCGTTGCAGGAAGTGTTGACACAGGAAGAATATGATTCTATTATAGAGGACGGCAGCTATCAGATAAAATGCAAATACCTGTCTTTTTTAAATAAATATCTGTAGAGAGCTGTACTTGAATATTTTAAGGAAAACAGTTAGAATAGAAGCAATACAAAAATGTGGAGAATAATATGAATAATATAGAAAATAGGGATATCTGCCATGCTCCAATCGGCGTCTTTGATTCCGGTGTTGGCGGTCTGACCGTGGCAAGGGAGATTATGCGTCAGATACCCAATGAAAGAATTGTCTATTTTGGAGATACTGCCCGTGTTCCCTACGGAAGTAAATCTCCTGACACGATTATCCGTTATTCGAGACAGATTATCCGTTTTTTAAGGACAAAAGGAGTAAAGGCGATTGTAGTAGCCTGTAATACAGCAAGTGCCTTTGCTTTAGAGACGATAAAACCGGAACTGGATATTCCCATTATCGGTGTGGTAAAGCCGGGTGCAAAAGTAGCGGCACAGACTACTAAGAACGGAAAAATCGGAGTCATTGGAACGGAAGGTACGGTAAGAAGTGAGATTTATACTAAGACGATACATAAGGAAAACAGCAAGGCAGAGGTGATGGGAAAAGCCTGTCCTTTGTTTGTACCGCTTGTGGAAGAAGGATGGATTAAAGACCCGGTTACTGTTACCGTAGCAGAACGCTATTTACAGCCTTTTAAGGAATCGGATATTGATACCCTGATATTAGGATGTACACACTATCCGCTTTTGCGCTCTACGGTAGGCAGGATTATGGGAGAATCCGTAAATCTGGTAAATCCGGCGTATGAGACAGCCATAGAGCTGCGCAGTCTTTTGGAAAAACAGGGGATTGCAAATGACGGAAATCATGCAAAAGGTGAAGAAAAATACCAGTTTTATGTCAGCGATGCGGCAGAGAAATTTATGCAGTTTGCAAATTCCATTCTGCCATATGATATTGAGAACACACAGCTTATCCCGATAGAGGAGTATTAAAATGACAAAAGATGTAATATTGACCATCAGCGGACTCCAGTTCGCACAGGAGATGGAGGCAGCACCGATTGAGCTGGTAACTGCCGGAAGTTATTATAAGAAAAATGGAAAACACTATATTGTCTATGACGAGGTCATGGAGGGGTTTGAAGGGACAACGAAAAATATTATTAAACTAAGCGATGACTATTTAGATATTACCAAAAGAGGGATTGCAAATGTCCACATGGTATTTGAGAAGAATAAAAAGAATATGACTTATTATCAGACGCCATACGGAAATATCTTCATAGGAATTGATGCAGAAAAGGTAGAGGTAGAAGAAACAGAGGATAACATCAATGTGGACGTTATCTACGCCTTAGAAGCCAATTATGAGCACTTAGCAGATTGCAAAATTCAGATGAATATCAAATCCAAAGAAGCAAAAGATTTTAGTTTACAGTCATAGGAGGAGAAAAAAGATGAGAGTACGCAAAGCAATTATACCGGCAGCGGGATTGGGAACACGTTTTTTGCCGGCAACCAAGGCACAGCCAAAGGAGATGCTTCCGATTGTGGACAAGCCTACCATCCAGTATATCATTGAGGAAGCAGTGGAAGCAGGAATTGAGGATATTATTATCGTAACGGGGCGAAGCAAGCGTTCCATCGAAGATCATTTTGACCGTTCCATTGAGTTAGAGTTAGAATTAGAAAAGAGCGGAAAAGAAGATTACCTGAAAATGGTTCGTAAGATTGCAGATATGGCGAATGTTCACTATATCCGTCAGAAAGAGCCAAGGGGATTAGGACATGCGGTACTTGTGGCAAGACAGTTCATTGGAAATGAACCGTTTGCAGTTCTGTTAGGTGATGATGTGGTAGTATCAAAACAGCCATGTTTAGGACAGATGATGGAGCAGTTTGACAAGTATCAGTCCAGTATCTTAGGTGTGCAGACCGTAGCAAAGGAAGCGGTATCAAAATACGGTATCATTGCAGGAACACAGGTGGAAGACCGTGTGTACAAGGTAGATGATATGGTGGAAAAACCAAAGGTGGAAGAAGCACCATCCCGGGTGGCCGTACTTGGCCGTTACATCATTACACCGGAAATTTTTGATTACTTAGAGACTCAGGGTGCCGGCTGTGGCGGCGAGATTCAGTTGACCGATGCGTTAAAACGTCTTGCAAAGGACCAGGAAATGTATGCTTATGACTTCAAGGGACACCGCTATGATGTGGGAAGCAAGATGGGATTTTTACAGGCAAATATTGAATTTGCACTTCGTAATGAAGAACTGAGAGCTGATATGACAGAATATTTAGAGAAACTGCATAAGAATATGGATGAAATGTTAAAATACGATTAAAAAAAAGGGATTGTTCATTTACTGAACAATCCCTTTTGCTTGTCCTTATTTTTTGAAGAACCCTTTTTTCTTCTTCTCCGGTGTCTCGATTGCACCGTGAAGTCCTTTTACTCCTGTGATGTAAAGTCCACTGACAACGGCTTTTACCTCTTTTTTTACAGGAATGCTGTCATAAATGGCAGCATCACAAATCAATGTCATAACCTTAGGACCAACTTTTGCCTTTACAATCGGCAGTTTGGAACGACGAAGCATCTTTGGTGACTGCTCAATCACGGCAGCCGGAAGACCGGAATCCTTCAATTTCATTCTTTTTTTGTCTATGATTAACATTGATACTGTCTGTGCTGTGGCTGCAAGCGTTTCGTTTTGTTCTTGCTGTTTCTTCTCTGCTTTTTTACCGAGGAAATAAAGAGCAATCGTAGCGGCAACCATAATCACAGCGATGACGATTAATACGATCGTTAATGTACTCACGATATAGACCTCCTATCATCAAATTCGAAATACATTGTATCATTACTCAGTAGAAAAAGCAATATATGAAATCTTTATTAATTTTGGGAAAAATCTTTTCAATCCCTTTAAAATATGGTATCGTTTATATTTATGAAGATATAAAATATCACAAGGAAAGGTCAAAGATTATGAGGAAAAAAATT
>JBJELL010000302.1:0-7410 GCA_051879115.1 Lachnospiraceae bacterium | reverse complement strand
CAGATAACATTATCTGTGATTACAATTATGTCTTTGATCCGAATGTCTACTTAAGGAGATTTTTTGCAGAGGGAGTAAAGGGAGAATATATCTTTCTCGTGGATGAGGCACATAACCTGGTGGAACGAGGAAGGAACATGTACAGTGCCGCTCTTGTAAAAGAAGACTTTCTGGCAGTAAAAAAACTGGTAAAGCCCTACAGTGGTAAAGTGGCATCGGAATTGGAGAAATGCAATAAAATTCTGCTACAATATAAACGGGAATGTGAGAATTACAATTTATATGAGAATATTTCAAATCTTGCTTTTGCTTTGATGAGGTTTGGAGCAGCGGCAGATACCTTTTTGCAAAAGGGTGTGGAGTTTACAGGAAAAAAAGATTTTCTGGATTTGTATTTGAAGGTGCGGCATTTTTTGAATATGTATGAAAGACTAGACGAGCACTATGTGATTTATACGGAGTTTTTGGAAAACAGGCATTTTATAATAAAGCTGTTTTGTGTGGACCCGTCGTTGAACTTGCAGGAGTGTCTGGATAAGGGCAGGAGTACGGTGTTCTTTTCTGCTACCCTTTTGCCGATTCAGTATTATAAAAAGCTGCTGAGTACGAAAGAAGATAATTATGCGGTCTATGCAAAGACGGCATTTTCAAAAGAGCAGAGTTGTCTGGTAGTGGGGAATGAAGTCAGCAGCAAATATACGCGTAGGAATGCAGTGGAGTATCAAAAGATTGCATCCTATATAGAAAAGATTGTGTCTGCAAAAAAGGGGAATTACATGGTGTTCTTTCCCTCCTATCGTTTTATGGAAGAGGTCTATGAGAGTTTTTTAGAAAGTGCTTTTAAAGATGTGGATTGTATTGTGCAGACCAACGGAATGAGGGAGGAGGAAAGGGAAGAATTCTTAGGGGAGTTTGAAAGAGAAAGAGAAAAATCCCTCGTGGGGTTCTGTGTTATGGGAGGAATCTTTGGAGAGGGAATTGATTTAAAAAAGGAACTTTTAATAGGAGTGATTGTAGTAGGAACGGGAATTCCACAGGTGGGAAATGAGAGAGAGATTCTAAAACAGTATTTTGAAGTACACGGCGGAGAAGGATTTGCCTATGCCTACCGCTATCCCGGAATGAATAAGGTGTTACAGGCGGCAGGGCGTGTTATTAGAACCGAAGAAGACCGGGGAGTGATTGCTCTTTTAGATGAACGCTTTTTAATGAGTGATTACCGCCGGCTCTTCCCAAGGGAGTGGGAAGATTACGCGGTCTGTTCGGTGGAAGGAATTGAAGAGGTGTTAAATGAGTTTTGGAGGAAGCAGTTTTAAAAATTCCTCTGTAGAAGCGGAAACGGGAAGGTTTGGGTTGACGGAAGCCACAAGCTGGCGTTTTGGCATCTTTTCTTTCATATGCAGAATGAATAAATCTCTACTTTCGGTAGTGAGACAGTAATCAGGAATGAATGCAATCCCCAGTCCGATTTTGGCAAGGTCAATCAAAAGGTCATTACTGCTTAATTCGATTTCCGGAATCAATTCTAACTGATGCTGTAAAAAGAGGTTGTGTAAAAACTCGCTGGTGGTACTCTTTCTATCGAGCATCAGTATCGGATAATTTTTCAAATCCGCAAGAGAGAGTTCTTTTTGCTCTAAATGAAAAAAGGCAGGGTTGGCGATAAATACATCCGTAAAATTGGAAACGGTCTTTCGGATGTAGGAATGATTCAGCCGGACATTTGGAAAGTTTGTGACAATCAGGTCCACTTTTCCCTGTTCTAACAAGTCCACACAGCTTAGAGAGGTGGCGTTGGTTACCTTAATGGGAACGGAAGGAAATCTTTCGTGGAATTGTTTTAAATAGGGAACTAGAAAATAGCGGCAGATGGTGTCGCTGGCTCCGATATGAAGCTGTCCCAGTCCTAAGGTGTTGGCATCTAGAAGCTGGCTTTCGCCCCGGCGGATTAAGTTCATGGCAGGTTCAATGTGTTTTAATAAGACTTTTCCGGCAGGGGTGAGTTGGACTTTTTTGGTACTGCGGATAAACAGGGGCTGGTCTAATTTTTTTTCCAATGTTTTGATGGATTGGCTTACCGCAGATTGTGAAATGTATAATTGTTTACTTGCCTCTGAAAAACTTAAGGTGGAGGCAACGTGGTAAAATACTTTGTAGAGTTCGTAGTTAATATCCATAGAGGTCTCCTTTGCATGGATGTTTTTCTAATAAATAACTGGTTCTATTATAAATTCTACTAATAAATAAGTCAATGTAGGCAAAGGAGCGTACTTGTGTTAGAATAGGGGAGAAAAGGGTGATACAATGAGAAGAAAAGCATTAAAGGCAGCATTCCCGCTGACTTTGCCGGTTATGGCGGGATATCTTTTTCTTGGAATCGGATTTGGTATTCTGTTGCAGGAAAAAGGTTACGGTGTCTTTTGGGCATTTTTGATGAGTTTTGCCATATATGCCGGTTCGATGCAGTACGTGGCAATTGAACTGCTTTCGGCAGGAGCAGGAGTGCTGACCACTGCTTTGATGACCTTGATGGTAAATGCAAGGCATTTATTCTACGGCTTGTCGATGATTGATAAATATAAGGATGCAGGATGGAAAAAGCCGATTCTGATTCATGAGTTAACAGATGAGACCTACTCCGTGGTATGCTCAAAACTGCCGCCAAAGGGCGTTGATAAGAATTGGTTCTATCTGTGGATATCGGTACTAAATCAACTTTACTGGATTGCGGGAAGTGTGATTGGAGCAGAGGCAGGGGCGAGGATTCCCTTTGATTCGGAGGGAATTGACTTTGCCATGACAGCACTTTTTTTGGTGATTCTTACAGACCAGTGGCGGGAGAATAAAAACCATCTTCCGGCAATCGCGGGACTAGTATTATCTGTTTTAAGTCTTTTGCTTTTTGGAGCAGAGCATTTTGTAATTCCGGCAATGATTGGAATTATTGTATTTTTAAGTGTATTTCAAAAAAGGATAGAAGGAGAGGGCAGAGAGGATGGATAGAGAACAGGCATTGATATTAATTGCAGTTATGACTATCGTGACCCTTCTGCTTCGCGGGGCACCCTTTGTACTGTTTCCAGCAGGAAAAGAGACACCGAAATATATTCAGTATCTTGGCAGGGTTTTGCCCTATGCTATTATGGCAATGCTGGTGGTCTATTGTTTCCGTAATACGCAGATTTTTTCCGCATCTCACGGAATACCGGAGGCTGTGGCAGGAATTACCGTAGTAGTATTGCAGTGGTGGAGAAAAAATACCCTTCTTAGCATTGCGGCGGGAACGGTATTATATATGTTTTTGGTACAGGTTGTATTTTAAATTAGATGTACTTATAAAAGAAATTAAATATATTAATTTTTCTAATCTGCTATGAAATGATATAATAGCATTCAGAAAGGTCGTGCTATATGAAATCACACGGCAGATGTAAAAATCCAACTCAAAATTCCAACAAGGAGGTTTTTATGAGCAACGTAAGAAGAGTCTATGTAGAAAAGAAACCGGCATATGCCGTAGCAGCAAAGGAGTTACAGTCCGAAATCAAGAGTTATTTGGGAATTAAGACGGTAACAGGGGTGCGTGTTCTGATTCGCTATGATATTGAAAATGTTTCAGAGGAAACATATAAAAAAGCACTTGGAACCGTGTTTTCCGAACCGCCGGTAGATGATGTCTATGAGGAAGAGTTTCAATCCCAGAATGCAAAAATATTCAGCGTGGAATATTTACCGGGACAGTTCGACCAGAGAGCGGATTCCGCAGAACAGTGTGTGAAACTCTTAAAAGAAGAGGAAGAACCGGTCATACGTACAGCAACCACCTATGTGATCGAGGGAACGGTAACAGAGGATGAATTAGAAGCAATCAAAAATCACTGTATCAACCCGGTAGATTCGAGAGAAACGGGAATGGAAAAACCGGAGACTTTGATTACCGAGTTTGAAGAGCCTGCTGACGTTGCGATATTTGACGGATTTAAGGATATGCCAGAGGCAGAGTTAAAAGAATTATACGATTCTTTGGGACTGGCTATGACATTTAAGGATTTCTTACACATTCAGAATTATTTTAACAAAGAGGAAAAAAGAGATCCTTCCATGACTGAGATTCGTGTGCTGGATACTTACTGGTCTGATCATTGTCGTCATACCACCTTCTCCACAGAGCTTACTGATGTTACCTTTGATGAAGGCTATTATAAAGCTCCGATTGAGAAAACTTATCAGGATTATTTAGATACACACAAGGAAATGTACGCAGGCAGAGACGATAAGTTTGTCTGCTTAATGGACATTGCCTTAATGGCGATGAAAAAACTTCGCAAAGAAGGAAAGTTAGAAGATTTAGAAGAATCCGAAGAAATCAATGCATGTTCCATCGTGGTTCCGGTAGAAGTAGACGGAAAAACAGAGGAATGGCTTGTAAACTTTAAAAATGAAACACATAACCATCCGACAGAAATCGAGCCTTTTGGTGGTGCAGCAACCTGTCTTGGCGGAGCTATCCGTGATCCGCTTTCCGGACGTACCTATGTATATCAGGCAATGCGTGTAACCGGAGCAGCAGATCCGACGGTATCGGTAAAAGATACCTTAGAAGGAAAATTACCACAGAAGAAATTAGTCCGCGGAGCAGCAGACGGTTATAGTTCTTACGGAAATCAGATTGGTCTTGCAACCGGATATGTCAAAGAGATTTATCATCCTGACTATGTGGCAAAACGTATGGAAATCGGTGCTGTTATGGGAGCCGCTCCAAGACGTGCCGTACAGAGATTAACTTCCGATCCGGGAGATATCATCATCTTACTCGGTGGAAGAACAGGTCGTGACGGCTGCGGAGGTGCAACGGGTTCTTCTAAAGCACACACTACACAGTCTATTGATACCTGTGGTGCTGAGGTACAAAAAGGTAATCCGCCGACAGAGCGTAAGATTCAAAGACTCTTTAGAAGAGAAGAAGTTGCTTATTTAATTAAAAAATGTAATGACTTTGGTGCCGGCGGTGTATCCGTAGCCATCGGAGAGCTAGCAGACGGACTCCGCGTTCAGCTTGATAAAGTGCCGAAAAAATATGCGGGTCTGGATGGAACGGAACTTGCCATTTCCGAGTCCCAGGAGCGTATGGCAGTTGTGATTTCTCCTGAGAATGTAGAGAAATTCTTAGCTTATGCAAAAGAAGAAAACTTAGAAGCCATTGAAGTTGCAACAGTAACGGAAGAACCACGCCTTGTCCTTGAGTGGAGAGGAAAGGAAATTGTAAATATTTCCAGAGCTTTCTTAGATACCAATGGAGCACATCAGGAGACAGCCGTAGCAGTAGATATGCCGGTAAAAGAAGAGAATTTCTTCGAGAAAAAAGAGGTAGCTGGTGTCAAAGAAGCATTAGAAGCAGGAGATATTAAAAAAGCATGGATGACAACCTTAGCAGATTTAAATGTCTGCTCTCAGAAGGGACTGGTAGAAATGTTTGACGGTTCCATCGGAGCGGGAAGTGTCTACATGCCTTACGGTGGAAAATATCAGTTGACAGAGACCCAGAGTATGGTTGCAAAACTTCCGGTAGCAGAAGGAAAATGTGATACCGTAACTATGATGGCTTACGGTTTTGACCCGTATCTGTCCTCCTGGAGTCCATATCATGGTGCCGTTTATGCAGTATTAGAATCTGTTGCAAGAATTGTTGCAGCAGGTGGCGATTATAAGAAGATTCGCTTCACCTTCCAGGAATATTTCCGCAGAATGAGCGAGGAGCCAAAACGCTGGAGCCAGCCATTTGCAGCATTGCTTGGAGCCTACAGTGCCCAGATGGGATTTGGTCTTCCATCCATCGGCGGAAAAGACTCCATGTCAGGAACCTTTAATGACATTGATGTTCCGCCAACCTTAGTATCTTTTGCAGTGGACGTTGCAAGAGAAAAAGATGTGATTACACCGGAATTCAAAAAAGCCGGCAATAAGATTATGCTCTTTAAAATTGCAAAGGATGAGTATGATTTGCCGGATTATGAGCAGGTTATGAAGCTCTATGACCAGATTCACGATTATGTTCAAAGTGGTGCAATCTGTTCTGCCTATGCATTAGACGGAAAAGGTGTGGCAGCAGCAGTCAGCAAGATGGCATTTGGTAATAAATTAGGTGTAAGTATTGATGAAAACACCTGCAAAAACTGTATGTTTGCACCGGGCTTTGGTAACCTGGTGGTAGAAGTAGCAGCAGATAAGGCAGAGGAAATTGCAGCAGCAGTTGCAGATGGAAAAATCATCGGTGAGGTAACAAAGGAAGCAGAATTTGTATACGGTTCTATGAAGATTACCATGGATGAGGCGGTAAAAGCATGGACAGGAACCTTAGAAAAAGTATTCCCAACCCGTGCAACCGAGGATATGGAAGAGTTAGATACCCCAATGTATACCGCAGGCAACGTTCATGTATGCAAAAATAAGATTGCAAAACCTACTGTATTTATCCCGGTATTCCCGGGAACTAACTGCGAGTATGACAGTGCAAAAGCATTTGAAGCAGCAGGTGCAAATACGATTGTAAAAGTATTTAAGAACTTAAGTGCAGAAGACATCCGTGATTCTGTTGATACCTTTGTAAAAGCCATTGACCAGTCACAGATTATTATGTTCCCGGGTGGATTTAGCGCCGGAGATGAGCCGGAGGGAAGTGCAAAATTCTTTGCGACAGCATTCCGTAATGAGAAGATGAAAGAAGCTGTTATGAAACTTTTAAATGAGAGAGATGGACTTGCTCTTGGTATCTGTAACGGTTTTCAGGCTTTAATCAAGTTAGGACTGGTTCCATATGGTGAGATTACACAGCAGAAGGCAGATTCACCGACATTGACCTACAATACCATCGGACGTCATATTTCTAAGATGGTATACACAAAGGTTGTGACGAATAAATCCCCTTGGCTTGCAGGAGCAGAGGTTGGAAAAGTGTACTGTAACCCGGCATCCCACGGTGAAGGACGTTTCGTTGCTCCAAAAGAGTGGTTAGACAAACTCTTTGAAAATGGACAGGTTGCAACCCAGTATGTAAACGAAGCCGGTCATCCAACGATGGACGAGGAGTGGAATGTCAACGGTTCTTACATGGCAATTGAGGGTATTACCAGTCCGGATGGACGTGTGCTTGGTAAGATGGCACATGCGGAGAGAAAGGGTCAGTCTGTGGCTGTCAATATCTATGGAGAGCAGGATATGAAGCTCTTTGAATCAGGTGTAAATTATTTCAAATAAAAATTGTAGAAGTTTTTGAAAAAATTGCAAAAAAGTGCTTGACTTTTACATGGAATAGATAGTATAATAACGAAGTCGGTCAGGCAGTGACCGACTTCGAGAATGGGATCTTAGCTCAGCTGGGAGAGCATCTGCCTTACAAGCAGAGGGTCACAG
>JBJELL010000301.1:0-7413 GCA_051879115.1 Lachnospiraceae bacterium | reverse complement strand
TAGGGCTGATAGCAGAACTGAGTGACCGCTATATTGTTACCTCGAACCGGGAAAGCGGATTTGGCAGATATGATGTGATGATAGAGCCAAAGGATAAAGAGAAAGATGCCATCATTTTAGAATTCAAGGTACACGATCCGGAAGACGAGTCTTCCTTAGAAGACACGGTGCACACAGCCCTTGCCCAGATAGAAGAAAAGCAGTATGAAGCCGCCCTGGCTGCAAAGGGAATCCCGGCAGGGAACATCCGCAAATATGGATTTGCCTTTGAAGGGAAACATGTGCTGATAGGGTAAAACCACAAAAGACGTCTGTTTCTTTCCTGAAAAATGGTGAGATACAGACGTTTTTTATATCTGTGAGTCCCCGCCTATTTTCATAAAATCGCAAATAAAACGAATATATTCGTTGACAATCGCATTAAATGCGACTAAAATATACTCGTAATGCTTTGATTGACAGGAGGAAGTTCATGAAAACAGAAGTTGAATTAAACCATGACGTCGGTGTGCATATCCGTGGACTTCGGGAGAATATGCATATGACCAGACAGCAGTTTGGTGAGCTTTGTGATATTTCGGAGAGCTTTCTTGCAGCAGTAGAAAGTGGAAAAAAGAGTATTACCACGAAGACTTTATATAAGATTTGTAAAGAGACTGGGGCATCAGCGGATAGTATTATATTTGGAGAAAAGGGAGAGGCAGAGTCCAGTAGAATTTCCAGTTTATTTCAGAAGTTGGAAGAAGAGCAGAGTTATCATATGATGAATGCGATGGAAGAACTATGCAAAGCAATGCAAAAATCTAATTAAGAAATATAAAGCACTTCTTTTCAAGACGACAATTTGAAAAAAAGCATGGTGGAATTAATCCATCATGCTTTTTTTATACCTGCATAGTCATGCGAAGTCTCTTTCCAAAGTGTGTAGAATAAGAGTCCAAAGCAGACAATCACGTAAAAAGATATAAGGTATGGAAGAATTAAATCTTTTGTATAACTTTTCCATGGATATACCAAATAATCAAATCCCACTACCAAAAAAAAGCCAATTGTGAATGAAATGGTACATAACAATCTTTGTAGAGTTGGTTTCATAACATAGCCTAATAAAAGCAATATGATAGCAGGGTATAGATAGCGTGACATCATTTTGACGGCAAAACAGTAAGTACCGGAAACCAGCAAAGCGGCTAACATTGGATACATGGCTATATCATCTCTCTTTCTTAAATAGAAAAAGACAGATAAGGCAACCAAAATTATCAGAAAAAGAGTTCCCCATGTATTGCAGGAAAATGGACCGAAAGATTCGGAAATAGGAATTTCGTTGTAGCCTGTTAAAGTCCAGAAATTATATGCATTTTGTGAAGCTTTTCCATAACTTGCAATGGAAGATGTAAAATTGTAGGTAAGACCTCCTTCGCTGGAAACATGATTTTCAAAATCATATATAAAAGGAAGATAGCTGACTGCCATACAGGCAATCGCACTGAGTCCTGTTCCAAGATGAGTGAAAAAACGTTTCCAATTAAAATCATTCAGGATTACCTGGTCAATAATTGCAAAGATAAGAACTGGTGTAATGAAGACCGATTGGAACTTAAGCAATATTGCAGCAGCAAAGCTGAAATAAGACAGCTTTAAATGTTTCTCTACTATCAGATAAAGTGTTAAAAATATAAAGAAAGAATAAAGAGCATCAATCTGACAGATATATGAGGTAATAAAAAGATAACCGGGATTCAGTAAAATCAAAAACAGTGCAATAATACGCTGGTTGTCCGTAAGATACTTTTTAGAGATACGGTAAATCAGACCAGCCATCATAAATTCACAGAAAATACCGGGAATCTTTACACAGAAGACAAAGGTGCGAACTGTCTTATCAAATGGAATACCCACCATGCGTAAAATATTACCATAGAAATAGAAAAGATAATTAAAAAGGGGTGGATAGGTAATCCCTTTTGTCTCGTAGAAGCCAAAAAAATCCTCGGTTGTGAGCTGAGTCATAATTTGGGCAAAGTACCGGGAATCTCCAATAGGTGAAAGAATGGCGAGGAATAAATGAAGATACAAAGAAAGTGATAATATAATCAGCTCAAAATAGAATATATTTTTTGATATAAAAGTAAATTTTTTGACAGATACCATAAGTAATGCCAAAAGCAAAAGATAGCTAAAACAGATAATGAATAGACGTAAAATCATGAAATCTATATCCCCCTCATTTTGTCATAATTTATCACATTATAAGCGAAAAACTAACGAAAGTCAAAATAAAATCGACAATTAGTCGCATTACAATTGACAAAAATTGTTTTTTGGAGTATTTTTATAAGTGATAATAGCATAAGGAGGAGAAAATTGAGATGAAATTCAACGTTTTATCAAAAAAGGGAGTAGCACTAACCCTTTCTGTAATGCTTGCAGTAGGAAGCTTTGCAGTTTCTGCTCAGGAATTTGGCTTTGCTAATACAAATTATGGAAGTTCAAATCAGGGCGATTCAAACCAGGGTGGCTCAAACCAGGGTGATTCAAACCAGGGTGATTCAAACCAGGGTGATTCAAACCAGGGCGATTCAAACCAGGGTGATTCCGATCAGACAGTAGCAGTCGAAAGCATAACACTTTCTCAGACAACTTTAGAATTAAAGGTAGGAGATAGTGCGAAGTTAACAGCAACTGTATTACCGGAAAATGCAACAGACAAAGAGGTAACATGGGAAACAAGCGATGAAGATGTTGTAGTAGTAGAGGACGGCGTAGTTACAGCAGAAGCAGCAGGAACGGCAACCATTACGGCAACTGCTGATGGAAAGTCAGCAACATGTAATGTAACTGTAACAGCTGATTCAACAGATCCGACAGATCCGACAGATCCAACAGATCCATCAGAACCAACAACACCAACAACACCAACAACACCAACAACACCAACAACACCGGCAAAGGTTCAGCCAACAGGAGTAACTCTTAATAAAAAGAGTGCAACAGTTGTAAAAGGAAAAACTCTGCAGTTGACAGCAACTGTATCACCGGCAAATGCTACAGACAAATCTGTAACATGGAAGAGTTCCAAGACATCTGTAGCAACCGTAAGCAGTAACGGAAAAGTTACAGCGAAAAAAGGTGGAGTAGCAACTATTACAGTAACAACTGCAAATGGTAAAAAAGCAACCTGTAAAGTAACAGTAGCATCTGTAAAATTAAATGCTACGAGCATTCCGCTTCAGGTAGGCAAATCTACTACAGCAGTTAAAGTGGTTGAGAAGTCACCTGCTAACGATACAGTAAAATCTTACACAAGCTCTAACAAGAAGATTGCAACTGTAACCAGCAAAGGTAAAGTTACAGCTAAGAAAGTAGGAACTGCTACAATCACAGTTAAGATGAAGAGTGGTGCAAGTGCTAAGTATACTGTAAAAGTACAGAAAGGCAAAGTTGTAACGAAGAGCCTTAAGTTAAGCGCTAAGACTAAGACTTTATTAAAAGGTAAAAAAGCAACTCTTACAGTAACAAGAAATCCTATTTCTGCAACAGAAAAGATTACATGGACAAGCTCTAATAAGAAAGTTGTAACTGTAGACAAGAATGGTAAGATTACAGCAAAAGCAGCAGGAAAAGCTACGATTACCGCAAAATCTTCTAATGGTAAAAAAGCAACCTGCAAAGTAACAGTACCTGGAGTTACATTAAAAGCAACAAAAGCAACCGTTAAAGTTGGCAAAACTACAACAATCAAAGTAAAATCAACTGTAGTAAAGGGTGATAAAGTAAAATCCTACAAAGTTGCTAATACGAAGATTGCAAAAGTATCCAGCAAAGGTAAAGTAACAGGACTGAAAAAAGGTTCAACAACTATTACTGTAACAATGAAGAGTGGAGCAACTGCTAAGTTCAAAGTAACAGTAAAATAATATTACAAAGGTAATACATAAAAGAACATCCGGTAACAGAATTTTCTGTGCCGGATGTTTTTTCTCTTTTAATATATATATAGTTCATGATATAATTTTAGAAAGATTATACATGAAGAGGAGAACGTACTATGGGAAAAAGAAAGGTACTCGTTGTCGATGACAGCGGAATGATGCTAAGAACGATTAAAACGGTCTTAGAAGGCACATATGAAGTAATTCTTGCGAATTCTGCAATGTCTGCCTTTGCGGCACTTGAAAAGACAAAGCCGGACATTATTCTCTTAGATTATGAGATGCCGGTCTGTGACGGAAAGATGGCATTTGAAATGATTCGTGGAAATCCGCAGACAGAAGATATCCCGGTATTTTTTTTGACTGCGGTAGATGAAAAAGAAAAGATTGTAGAGGTTTTAGAGTTAAAACCGGAAGGTTATATTTTAAAACCGGTGAATGGAAAAAAACTGATTGCACGTATTGAGGAGTATTTTAAAGGAGTCAGCTCATGATGGTAAAAGCACAGATAATGCTGTTGATACTGATTGTATTTATTTCCTGCCTGTATTTTGATGCACCTAGAAAAAAGGATCTGTCTCATAGAGTATTCAGCCAAATGCTGGTTTTTGGAATGGTTAATCTGGTTTTTGATATTGTAACCGTATATACCGTAAATCATTTAGAAGTAGTATCACCGGTACTGAATCGAATCTGTCATGATATATTTCTTGGCACCCTGTTAGTATTTCTTTTCCTGACATTTCAATATATCTGCAGTATTATTACGATTGAGGAAAAGAAAAGGAAGAAGATTTGGTCCTATTGGTATATTATATTAGGCATTTCACTTCTTGTGCTGTTTTTTGGAGAACTGGATTACATGGAGACTCCAAAAGGAAATTATTCCTATGGGCCGGCGGTAATTGCGTGTTATTTGGTAATAGCGATGTGTGTGTTTCAGAACTTTTTCTATGCCATCCGATATCGAAAACGGTTAACCCAAAAGAAGCGGATTTTAATACTGGTGCCAATGACTGTAGAAGTGATTGTATCAGTGATTCAGCTAATGCATCCGGTTATTCTGATTAGCGGTTTTGGCGTATTTTTGATTATTTTTTCCATCTATCTGATACATGAAAGTCCCGATATCCAGATGGCGGAGGAATTGAAGGAAGCAAAACAAAAAGCAGAAACGGCAAGTCAGGCGAAATCCGATTTTCTAGCGAATATGTCCCATGAAATTAGAACGCCAATCAATGCAATCATCGGAATGGACGAGATGATTCTTAGGGAATATGAGGATGATACCCTGTTAGAATATGCGGGGAATATTCAGAGTGCTGCAAAGACCCTGCTTTCTTTGATTAATGACATTTTGGATTTGTCCAAAATCGAGTCGGGGAAAATGGAATTGGTTCCGGTGTCTTATCATCTTTCCTCTGTCTTAAATGATTTGGTAAATCTCATTGATTTCAGATGCCGGGAAAAGAATTTAGAACTGCATTTAGAAGTGGAGAAAGATATTCCCGAAAATCTCTTTGGAGACGATATCAGAATCAAACAGATTGTAACGAATCTGCTGACCAATGCCGTAAAATACACAAAAGAGGGAAGTGTTACCTTAGAAGTGGGATATACAAGGTTAGGCGAGGAAGAGATACAGCTTTCTATCGCAGTCAAGGATACCGGAATAGGAATCAAGGAAGAGGATAAGGAAAAACTCTTTGAATCCTTCCGGCGTCTGGATGAGGAACAAAACAGGGAGATTGAAGGAACGGGACTTGGAATGAATATCACCCAGAGACTCATTCAGATGATGGGTGGAAAATTAGAGGTAGAGAGTACCTATGGAAAAGGTTCCGTTTTCTGTGTATTGATTCCACAAAAGGTCATGGAATGGGAACCAATGGGAGATTTCAAAAAGCGTTATGAAGAGTTCCTAAAACAGAAAACAGAATACTGTCCACAGTTTTGTGCACCGAAGGCAGAGATTTTACTCGTAGATGACAACGAGGTGAATCTAAAAGTAGCCGAAGGACTGTTAAAAGCCACTTTAGTAAAGGTGGAGACTGCTATGAGTGGAGAAGAAGCCTTAGAGAAGGCGGTAAAAAAACACTACGATATGATTTTGATGGATCATATGATGCCGGGAATGGATGGAATAGAAACTCTGCACAGATTAAGAGAAATGAAGGAAAGTCCATGTGAAAATACACCGGTTATTATTCTAACGGCAAATGCAGTTGTAGGTGCAAGAGAAATGTATATGGAACAGGGATTTGCGGATTTTCTCTCCAAACCTTTGGATGGTTATCATTTAGAAAGTGTTTTGAAAAACCATCTTCCAAAAGAACTGTTAGAAGAGGGAAGGGTACAAAAGACATCAGGGATAAAAAAGAAGGAGAAAGGAGATAGAGAAATCCCGGAAGAATTGATAAAAGTCTTTTGTGTAACGAAAGAAGCTAAGATAGCGCAGATAGAAGAATGTATTGCACAGGAAGATGTGAAGCGCTATACTATAGAGGTTCATGCCTTAAAGAGTGCAGCAGCGGCAGTAGGAGAAGAGGAACTTTCCCAAATGGCTGCTCATTTAGAAGGTTGCGGCAACAAAAATCTCTGGGATGAAATCTTAGAAAAAACGCCAAATCTGTTAGAGACTTATGAAAATACGGCGGAAAGGCTAAAAGAGACTCTGCACCAGGAGGAAAACGAAAAACAGGACATCGCAGACGAAGAATTAAAAGAACTGTTGACGAATCTAAAAGAGGCATTACAGGAGTTTGATTTAGATACAGCGGATGCAGCGATGGAAAAATTAAATACCTGTATTTTGCCGGAATGTGTAGAAAAGGAAAAGGCAGGATTAGAATCCATGGTTGCAGATGTCAACGTAGAACAGGGAACAAAACTGTTAGAGCAAATTTTACAGCAATTATAAGAAGTTATGAAGAGGAGAAAAATATGAAAAAGAAAATAATTTTAACCACATTACTCACACTGTCAACTGTATTTTTATGTAGCTGCGGATTTGAGCAAAAAGTCAATTTGAACAAAAACGGCACGGCAACATATGTGTTAAACGCATATACCACACCGGATGAAGAACACCTGTATATGGAAGAGATTTCAAAAGAGCTTGAATACGATGGAGCATTTTCCGGTTTTATGCAGGAGATGGGATTCACACAGGGAGAACAAAAGAAGTTAAATGGGATGGTACATAATCGGTACTATATAAAAGAAAAATGTCCGGTAGAGACAGTAGATGAGATGTTCGTCGTAAATAATCAAAAGCAGTCTGTTTATAATTTAGCATCCGCAGACATGTCAAAAGAACTTGCAGAATTGGGAATATCGGAAGATCAGCAGGTGGACTTAAATGTTTTTGCAAAATATGCTATTACCATTAAGTATCCGTTCAAGGTCTATAAGACTAATGGAGCGAAACAGAGCGATGGTTATACCGTTGTCTATGATTTGAAAACATTTAAAGATG
>JBJELL010000300.1:0-1836 GCA_051879115.1 Lachnospiraceae bacterium | reverse complement strand
CTTTGGTATTCCACTGTAAATATCCCGCTGCACATCAGGACAAAAATAATCAGTCCTAGCGGAATGTTTTTATAAAACTGTGCCCATGAGTCAAAGGCATCTACACTGACATTTGTTACCAGAAATCCTGCGTCCGCTAAAGAATCCGACATCATTTCCATCATCCACGGCGTAAGCTTCGCCATAGCAGGATTCATAATTCCGAACAAAATAAAAATCAACAGCAGAATCCACATACGGCCTGTGCGGGTCATTTCCATCCAGTCCTTTTTCAAAAATGCCCTCATTTTCCAATCACCTCCATGAACAAATCCTCCAGCGTCGGTTCTAACTTTTCCATTCTAAGAAGAGATATCCTCTTATCCCCAAGAAAATACAGGATATCCGGCAATTTTTCCGGGTTTTCCAGTAGCAGCCGTCTTTCTCCTGTTACTTTCAAAAAAGGAAATTCTGATAAGAGGACTTTTGCATCCTGTGGCTTTTCTGTTTCCAATTCCGTTGCTGTGTCCTTTCTCACCCTCCTCACTTCCTCTAACGTTCCTTTAAGAGCAATCTTTCCATCATGTAAAAATGCCAGTTCATCGCAGATATGCTCCACATCCGACAGAATATGGGTGGAAAATAACACCGTGGTCTGTTCTTTTGCCGCCACCAGAATATCCAGTAATTCCTTGCGTCCGGCAGGGTCAAGGGCAGAAGTCGGTTCATCACAGATTAAGAGTTTTGGACGGTTCAGCAATGCCTGTGCTACGCCAAGCCGTTGCTTCATCCCTCTTGAAAATCCCCTGATACGCCGTTTTTCTTTGTCAAGTCCCACTAGACGTAACAATTCCTCACTACGGCTTTTGATTTCCTTTTCCGGCATCCTGGTAATCTCGCCACAAAAATGCAGATATTCTACAGGTGTCATAAAGGAATAAAATTCCGGCACGTCGGGCAGATAACCAATAAAACGGTTTGTCCCTGTATTCCCATAGCGTACCGGATTTCCATTTACCTGAATCTCACCGCTGTCGCAAGCCAAAAGTCCCAAAATCAGTTTCATGGTAGTGGTCTTTCCTGCTCCATTCTGCCCCACAAACCCAAAGACCGTATTTTCGGGAACGCAAAAGCTGACATCTTTAAGCACCTGTTTTGTTCCAAAATGTTTCGCTACATGAGAAAGAGTCAACATATCCATATCAGCTATCCTCTTTTCCTAAAATAAAATATAGAATCGGCCCGATAAACTCCATACCCACAATAGCAATGACAAGCCAGAGAACACGATTACCCCTCTTGTATGTTTCATGACTTAAAATATGATGGATTGTATAGATAAGCAATATCAGTTCCACAACAATGAGTGGAATTAAAAATGGTAATAATTCTCTAATCTCAGGCATCTGCTTTTCCTCCTTCCAATATATGACTGTAAATTCTTTGAAACTCTTCGCTCTCCTTTAAATCTAAAAACGCCGGATGTGACAATGCCTGCAATGCACTCTGCTTTGCAAAGCTCTTATCTCTAGGTGCCATATCCCCAAGTGGAAGACGCTCAATCCACTCTTCTAGCCGGTCAAAATATGTATCTCCCGAAAGCAGAATCTTCGGACTTTCTAAAAGGCCAATGACACAGTTCTCAAAATTTTCAAGTTCAATAAGTGCCCTTTCCTTTCTTCCGTTTTTTCCATAGACAACAGCCGCCTGATAGTAAAACTGTGCAGCCAGATTCGGATGCAGTTCATTTAAGTGATACAATTCCATGATACCCTCCACCCTCTCGATGGTTTCTTCGCATCTGTCTAAAAAATCCTCATATAATGCTAAAAACAGAGTTTCCGACCCTATAAGGTT
>JBJELL010000299.1:0-7423 GCA_051879115.1 Lachnospiraceae bacterium | reverse complement strand
GAAACTTCACAGACCTCTTTGAGTTGTGAGTCTCAAACAGTTGACCACGGCATTTGGTTTTGCTCATGCATCTGCTAAGAAAGCCACGAAAGCCGTTACAAGCTGTCTTTCCTTTAGACGGACTTCTTAGAAAATCTGTTGAATTTTGAAAAGACACACATGATCGCAGATAGCAAAGACATACTCTTGAAATTTTGGCGTGGTGGTAACGGAATACCACATATTATCCAAAAAATCCATGATTTATTTCAAGAATCGTCCATCTTCCGATAACCTATTCTATCAGCAGCAACACATAATTCGTGCCACAGTTCCTTTTTTAATCAATCATTTCTTGCAGACGTTCCGATTCGTTAGCAAGTTTTTGTGCGGTCTGCTCACTTTCCTGAGAAACGTGTACATTCCGTTTTACAACGCCGGAAATCTGTTCGAGACTCTGGACTGCTGTTTGAACAATTTCTGCATTATTACGAACCATGTCCGCAATAGTATTGACACTTTTATTCGCATTTTCAATTTCATCTACCACATGGATGAAGTCATCTACTGCCATATCGGTAATTTTTTTCCCATTTTCAACAGCGCGGATAGAATCTGTAATGAGATCGTTGGTTTCTTTTGCTGCCTGGGAGCTTCTAGTAGCCAGCTCGCCTACTTCCGTTGCAACCACAGCAAAGCCTTTGCCCATTTCTCCGGCTCTTGCGGCCTCAATAGAAGCATTTAATGAAAGGAGATTGGTCTGTTCTGCGATAGAATTGATTTCCTCAATGATGCTTTCAATTTTCATGGAAGTATTGGCAATCTCCGTAATAGAATTTTCTAAAAGTTCCATTTTATCTTTGGTTTCTAACATTTTTTGAACTGTCGCCTGTGTCGTATGAGCAATTTCTAAAGAGGACTCGGAATTCTTAGTCAGTTCTGAAGAAAGATGATTCATAATTTTATTCAAATCAATGACTGCATTTTCCTGTTCTTCGGTTCCGATACTGATGGTCTTAGAGTTATCCAGTGTTTCCTTTGAGATTCCATCAATATTGCTGCAAACTGCTTTGACATTTTCAATTAAATGAAGATTCTGTTCCATAGCAGACTTTTGTTGGGTGAGCAGTTCTTCGTTGTGTTGTAGATTTGCTTTAATTCCATCAACCATCTTATTGATGCTGTTACTCAGCATTTCAAATTCGGGATTTCCTGTTTCATGAACTGTAAGTGCTAAGTTTCCATCAGCAATTTCATATAAATCATCAGCAATTCGTTTAATACCTGTTACAATTTTACGATCTACCATGTTATTAATCATAAAGATTAAGATGATAAAAATAATCAGCATGCTCAAAGAAACCATTAGAGTCTGATTGAATCTTACCTCATAATACTCAGATTTAGGAAGGAAGGTACCAATCAGCATTCCTTCATATTCTTCAATGACATAATACCCCTTTGTACCATCAATCTTACCACTTCCTTCACCAGCCTTTAAATCAGAAGGGAAACCGGATTTAGCAGCGTCTTCTCCGATTAATTTATCGTTTTTATGTGCAAGTATTTTTTTGGAATCTTTATCTATTGCAAAAACATATCCGGTTTTACCAAAATCAAATTCTTTTAATACTACGGATGTCTGTGTTCCGGCAAGCATTTCTTCTAAGATTTCCGGACGGACGCCAACCTGAATGATACCTTTTTGATCCGTACGGGCAATTCCGATGTACTGCATAAGAATTCCTTCGGCTGAATTTTCCTGCGGCTCCTGAACAATTTCAAGAGAAGGATCCTCAAGGATTTTCAAGAAAGCAGCAGACTGTTCGCCGCTTCCCATGTCGAAGCCGATATAAGCATCCACGGTGCTGTGAGTAATAATACCCTTCTCATCAATAATATGTAATTCATTGACGCTTAGTTTTTGGCAAATGTCGTTTAAAGCCTTTTTGTCTTCAATAATGGAAGGATTGAGACGAATCATCTCCACAAAAGCTTTTGTTTTTGCCAGATTGTTTTCTCCAAGGCTTTTGGTAAGCATGGTAACTTCTTCCTCATTACTTACCAGTTTTTCTTTTACGATATTCAATTTTTCGTGGCTGCTGTCTGTATTCTTGTTTTGCGTTGAAATAGTCTGGAATACAAAGATAACGCAGACTGTAACTAGCATGGCAAGAGCCATGTACAGACATAAAGTTTTTGTAAAAATTTTTTTCATATGTATTTTCCTCCTGTAATA
The DNA here is from genome assembly GCA_051879115.1 of Lachnospiraceae bacterium. Lineage (GTDB taxonomy): Bacteria > Bacillota > Clostridia > Lachnospirales > Lachnospiraceae > Maccoyibacter. The sequence goes on along the minus strand of JBJELL010000299.1, from coordinate 5,205 downwards.
GAGTTGTTGGGAAGTAATAAAATAATTCTGGTACTATTTTACTATAAAATGCAGGAGAATGGAAGAGAATTATCAAATATTAATATCAAAAACAAGAAAATTCAGAAAATTCCACGAAAATTACAAGTCCGTTTTATTGGACACATGATTCGGTATCATATAGTCAGAAACAAGGAACAGACAAAAAAGGAGGAATTTTCATGAAAGGTTATTTTGTGGCTGACGGATATATGGGATACGTGGATGGAAGATATATGTTATTTGCAGATGAGGATGATTACCGTGAATACATTTCAGAATAGGGGGCAGGACATATGGGAGAGTACAGAATCATAGCAGTAGATTTTGATGGAACCCTTTGTACCGACTGTTATCCGAAGATAGGCATACCGAATATCTATTTAATAGAGATGTTAAAAACATTACAGGAAAAAGGATGCTGTATTATTCTCTGGACCTGCCGTTGTGCAGAACGTTTAGAAGAAGCTAAAATCTGGTGCGAACAGTTCGGACTTATTTTTGACAAGATAAATGAAAATGCAGACGAAATTATAGAAAAATACGGAAGTGATTCCAGAAAAATTTACGCAGATGTATATATTGATGACAAAGCATGTTTTCCGTGGGAAAAAGCAGAGAAAATACAGGAGGAAGAAAAATGACAGCAGAAGTAACTTATCGGAAAAAAGAAAAGAGAGGACTGGATATTGAGACTGTTTTGGTAACTGCTATTACAGCGTTTTCGGGAGGAATCGGAGTGATGGCCGTCTTTGCAGTACTGACCGGAGCTGACATCTATGCATGGAATGAAAAAAGGATGGCTGGAGTCTATCTTCTTCTGAGCCTTCTGCTGTGGGCATTTTTCATTTTAAGGGAACGTCGGACACAAAAGAGTCATGATATTTAGGTTGACAGCAATCTACATAATTCCCTATAATAAAGTTGATTTATTATCAGAAAAAATATCAGAATAGAGACTAAATATTCTAATGGAGGCATATATTTATGAAAAGAAGATGCTTAGGATTTGGACTTGCTTTATTAATAGGGTTATCCGTAGCAGTAACAGATGCAGGAGTTATGCAGGTATCTGCAACCGGAACGTCAAATACAACAGGAAGCAGCACAACAGGTAATACCACAGGCAGCACAACGGGAAGCAATACTACAGCGAACAGTATCGCAAATAACGCAAGATTTACCGTTGATGGTGCGGAACTGGTAGTAACCGAAAATCTGAATCCCAACAAATATCCAACGGATTTTACCGAGACAAAGGTAGAATGTAAAGGAAAGAGCTATAAAGGGTTAAAGTTCAAAAACGCAGATATTCAGATGATTTGTCTGCTCAATCAAAAGACTGGTGTGGCGGCTTATTACATTTACCGTGATTCCGATGGGAGTCTTGCTCCGTTTATCAAGATTGAAAGCGGGAATGATTATATTATTGCAATGCCATCCTTCATGATGGAAGATACCCAGGCACCGGAAGGCTATACGCAGACAGAACTGGAATTTGAAAAAGGAAAGGCGCAGGTATATCAGGCACCGGATTCGACGGATTCCTATCTGATTTATGCAATGGATAAAGAGGGAAATAAGAACTGGTATGAATACAATTCTCAAAGTACGGCATTTCAGGTCTATGAAGTCGAACCGGCAGTGGAAGAGGTAACGCAGGAGACAGAGACGGTAGAATCAGATACCGGTATATCTGCGGCAGAACAGTATCAGGAATTAGAAACAGAACTCAGTAAGGTGAAGACCAGATACCGTCTGATTATAGCAGTTATGCTTGTCATTATTGTAGTATTGGTAGTTTTACTCATAAATACATTGTTAAAACGCAAAGATGGCATGGAATATGAGGAAGAGGACTTTTTAGATGAAGGGGATTTCTACGACGAATACGAAGAATATGAAGAAGATGTTCAAAAAGCGGTTGTAGAAGAACCGGTAAAAGAGGATACTTATAAAGAACATATCCGGGAAGAAAAAGAAGATACACTTATCCGGGAGACGGTTGTGAAAAAAGAGAAAAAAGAAAAGAAATATGAGAGTGACATAGAAGTATTAGACTTGAATGATTTATAAAAGAGAGGCATATTATGCAGAAACCATACACAGATAAGGCAAAAAAAGCCTTAGAATTAGCGGGAAAGACATCTAAAATGCTTCGCCACAGCTATATCGGAACGGAGCACTTATTAGTCGGATTATTAAAAGAAAGGGATGGGGTCGCAGCAAAGGTACTGATGACCTTAAAAGTAGAAGAAGAGAAGATTCTCGATTTAATCGAAAGCCTAATTGCACCATCGGGAAACATTATGCTTCTGGATGAAGAAGGATATTCTCCAAGAACCGTAAGGGTATTAGAACATGCGGCAAATGAGGCAGAGCGTTTCAAAAGTGAGGAAATCGGAACAGAGCATATATTACTGGCGTTGATAAAGGAAACGGACTGTGCAGCAGTCCGCCTTTTGAATACCATGGGAATTAATCTGCAAAAGCTCTATATCGAGACTTTAGTGGCAATGGGAGAAGATACCAGTCTTTACAAAGAGGATTTTCAGAACGGAAAGCCGGCAAAGAAAAAGAATCTCGAGGCAACACCGACTCTGAATCAGTATTCTAGGGATTTGACAAAACTTGCAAAAGACGGGGAATTAGACCCGGTCATTGGAAGAGAAGAAGAGATTGCAAGGTTAATTCAGATATTAAGCCGCAGAGGAAAGAACAACCCGTGTCTGATTGGAGAGCCGGGAGTCGGCAAGACTGCCGTAGTAGAAGGATTGGCTCAGAGTATTGTATCGGGAATTGTACCGGACAGTGTATTGAATAAAAGAGTAGTAACATTGGATTTATCGGGAATTGTAGCCGGTTCAAAATACCGTGGAGAATTTGAAGAGCGAATCAAAAAGGTGCTTGCCGAGGTACGAAAGGCAGGAAATATCCTTTTATTCATTGATGAACTTCATACGATTATTGGAGCCGGAGGTGCTGAGGGTGCCATTGACGCATCCAATATCTTAAAACCGTCCTTAGCAAGAGGAGAAATTCAGCTAATCGGTGCAACCACCATCGAAGAATACCGCAAATATATTGAAAAGGATGCGGCATTAGAGCGGAGATTCCAACCGGTCACAGTAGAAGAACCGGACGAGGAAAAAGCCATTGCAATTTTAGAAGGACTGCGTCCGCAGTACGAAGCCCATCATCATGTGCGGATTACAGATGAAGGAATCAAGGCAGCCGTGCAGATGTCTGAACGATATATCAACGATAGGAATCTCCCGGACAAAGCCATTGATTTGATGGATGAGGCAGCTTCTAAGGTTCGTTTAGGGGGATTTAAAGCACCAAAGCAGATGAAAGAAATGGAACAGCGGATTCGTACGCTGGATGTCATGATAGAAGAAGCTGTAAAAGAACTGCGTATAGAAGATGCCAAGGCAGCACGCAATGAACGGGAAGAATTGCAGAAAAAACACGAAAAACTGGTAAAGAAATACCATAAAGATGCACAGAAAAAAGAACTCTTAGTGGGTGAAAATGAAATTGCAGAAGTGGTATCTACCTGGACAAAGATTCCGGTAAAAAAACTGACTGCAAACGAAGGAGCGAAACTTGCCAAATTAGAGCGTACTCTGCACAAACGTGTCATCGGACAGGAAGAAGGCGTCAGTGCAGTGGCAAAGGCAGTCCGGCGTGGAAGAGTCGGTCTGAAAGACCCGAACCGTCCAATCGGTTCCTTCCTCTTCTTAGGACCAACCGGTGTGGGAAAAACAGAGATATCCAAAGCCCTTGCGGAAGCTGTATTTGGCAACGAACAGGCAATGATTCGCGTGGATATGTCAGAATATATGGAAAAGCACAGTGTATCGAAGATGGTAGGTTCCCCTCCGGGATATGTGGGATACGATGAAGGTGGACAGCTAAGCGAAAAAGTCCGTAGAAATCCATATTCAGTGATTCTATTTGATGAAATCGAAAAAGCACATCCTGATGTCTTTAATATCCTGCTTCAGGTATTAGACGATGGACACATTACGGATGCTCAGGGTAGAAAAGTTGACTTTAAAAATACGATTATCATCATGACCTCTAACGCAGGTGCCCAGTCCATTGTGTCACCAAAACGTCTCGGGTTTGGTTCGGAAGATGATGAAAAGCAGAACTATGAATATATGAAGCAGGGTGTCATGGAAGAGGTAAAACGAATCTTCAAACCGGAATTTTTAAATCGTATTGATGAGACCATTGTATTCCATGCTCTTACTAAGAGTGATATGAAACAGATTGTAACACTCTTAACGAGGAACTTAGTAGAGCGATGCAAGACCCAGATGGATATAGAACTACACATCCGCGATTCTGTAAAAGCACATATCGTAGAAACTGCCTATGAACCGAAATACGGAGCAAGACCGCTTCGCCGTATGATTCAAAGCAAGATAGAAGATGCCCTTGCAGAAGAGATTCTAGCAGGTAAGATTCAAAACGGCGATTGTGTGGAAGTGGGACTTAAGAAAAAAGAAATTGTATTTACCGTAAAAGAGAAATAAGACTTTTCACGGCAATTAAAATATTATATAATAGTTATATAAGCAGTTGATTTACAGGAGGAGAAAAAATGGGAGCAATCAGCGAATTAATTCGCAAAGAAGACAACGGTACCATCAGTTTTGGAGATTATACTTTGGGCGCAAAAGCAAAACTGGACAATTTCGAGCACAACGGAGATTTATATAAGGTAAAGACCTTCCGTGAGATTACAAAATTAGAGCGTAACGGAATGTTCGTATATGAGTCTGTACCGGGAACAGCAGTAAGCGAGTTATCTGTAACGGACAGCGGTGTTCATTTTCTTGTAGAAGGACCGGAAGATGCACAGATTACGTTGGAATTAGAAGACAATGCAGAGTACGAGATTTACATCAACGAAGAGAATGCGGGCAGGATGAAGACAAATCTTGGAGGCAAATTAAGTCTGAGTGTAGAACTTGAAGCAGATACTCAGGTAGCAGTCAAAGTTGAGAAATGCTAATCTGCAAAGAATAGAAGACGATTTTAGAACCCGAATTTCATTTTCGGGTTCTTTGTTGTTATAAAAAATATTTAGAAGAAAGGAACGTCATGGCGAAGGGGAAGACATCAGTATTTTTTTGTCAGTCCTGTGGATACGAGTCAGCAAAGTGGATGGGA
>JBJELL010000298.1:5750-7429 GCA_051879115.1 Lachnospiraceae bacterium | reverse complement strand
TTTGTATGATAGCCTGCCTTGTAGAGTTCTTCATCTACGGCATCTCTCATAGCAGCAAGCTGGTTGGCATTCGTACCGTTTGCTATGACAAAAAAATCTGCAATCGTAGAGATTTCCCGGATGTCGATGACACGTACATCCTCTGCTTTTTTATCTGCTAATGCTTTCGCTGCAAGTTTTACCATTTCTTTTGACTGATTCATGTCTATTCCCCCTTATTTGCATAATAATCATAAGTATGCTGCGTCATTGGATCAATCTTTTTGTCGCTTTCTTTTAAATACTCTAAGGTATCATAAAGAATTCCCTCCATTGCCTGATTCAAATCCCAGAATGCCACTTTACGGACATATTCTAAGTTCGGCTGGCTGTTTCGGTTTGGTTCAATGTAATCTGCAATAAAAATAATCTTATCTAAGGTGTTCATTCCCGGTTCTCCGGTGGTATGAACATAGATAGCATGAAGAATCTCTTCATCTGCTACACCGTATTTTTCCCTTGCAAGGTAAGCACCTAATTTAGCATGGAGAAGGGATGGATTTTCCTTTTCCACGTCGGTTACGATAATCCCGTATTTTTTACAGAGTTCTAATTTTTCCTCATCCGGGATTGCTTTTGCACAGTCGTGAAGAAGTCCGGCTAACTGTGCCTGCTGCATTGGAATTCCATAACGCATGGCAAGGCTTGCTGCAGTATACATCACACCAACGGTATGTTCAAAACGCTTCTCTCCTAATTCTTCTTTTAACTGATTTTGTATATTAAAAAAAACTTCATTCATCTTCTCATCCTCTTTTCTTTTGATATAACTGATGCTCATAGATATAGGATTCTACCGCCTCCGGCACTAATCCTTTGATACTCTCCTGCACACGGAGCTTCTTACGAATCTGTGTTGAGGAAATATCGGTTGGTGGAATCTTAAGCAGGGAAAAATCACCATGATAGATTTTAGAAAGTTCCTCTGCTAACTTCGCCACATCCTCATTGTTCATATCATCCCGCATTGCCGCAAGAATGTGGCATTTTTGAGCAATCACATGGGCATTTCGCCATTTACTGAAATCAGCTAAGGAATCAGCCCCCATTAAAAAATAAAAGTCTGTGTCTGGGAATTCTGCTTTTAATTCGGTCATGGTCAGGTAAGTATAACTAAGCCCGCCTTTTTTGATTTCCCTGTCAGAAACAGAATAATGCGGATGTCCCTTAATTGCAAGATTTACCATCTCTAACCGCATACCTGCATCAATCATCTCACTGCTGTCTTTGTGCGGTGGACAGTAATTTGGTATAAAAAGGATATCATCAAGTTCATACTCTTTTAACGCACACTCTGCAATCTCTAAGTGTCAATTGTGAATCGGATTAAAAGATCCTCCCATAATACCTGTTCTCTTCATTTTATCCCCTTATTTTGGCAATTCAATCTTAGGGTCTTTTTTGGATGGACGGTAGAGTACAATCTTTTTCCCAATTACCTGTACTACTTCGGAATGTGTCCGTTCTCCGATAACCTCTGCAATGGCTCTCGGATCGTCCAGACAGTTTTTTAATACGGAAACCTTGATTAATTCCCGCTTTTCTAACGCCGTATCAAGTGCTGTAATCATCTCCGGTGTCAGACTGGCTTTTCCTACCTGAAAAATCGGAGTAATCTTACTTGCAAGGCTTTTTAAATA
>JBJELL010000298.1:0-5650 GCA_051879115.1 Lachnospiraceae bacterium | reverse complement strand
CATCGTATTCTACGGTATATGGCTCCTCCTCAATCTGGAATTCTTCCGGGAAGAACTCCTGTTCAAAAACGATCGGTTCTTCCGAAAACTCTGACAACAGATTCTTTACGGCAAATAAGAGTTCGCGAACACCTTTCCCGCTGACGGCAGAAATCGGATAGACCTCAATGCCCTTTGGCTCAAATTCTGCTTTTAACTTCTTAATAATCTCATTTTCACCCTCGTAAATGGCATCTATCTTATTAGCTGCAATGACCTGGGGTTTTTCTAAAAGTGTGAGATTATAGGCCTCTAATTCATGGTTGATAGCATGAATATCCGCAATCGGGTCACGTCCCTCTACCGAAGCCGCATCCACCATATGAATCATAACTTTGGTACGCTCAATGTGGCGTAAGAACTCATGACCAAGTCCGATTCCTTCCGAAGCACCTTCGATGAGTCCCGGAATATCCGCAATGACGAAGCCGCCCTCTTCCATATCTACCACACCTAGATTTGGATTCAATGTAGTAAAGTGATAGTTGGCAATTTTAGGTTGTGCATTGGTAACTCTGGCTAAAAACGTGGATTTTCCCACATTTGGGAAACCCACAAGACCAACATCCGCAATGACCTTTAACTCTAACTTAACTTCTAACTCCATTCCGTCCTGTCCCGGTTTTGCATACTTTGGTGCCTGCATAGTGGAAGTAGCATAGTGCTGATTTCCAAGACCACCATTGCCGCCTCTTAATACAATCTGTCTCTCATTCTCACCAGACATATCGGCGATGACCTTATCGGACTCTGCATCCCGGATAATCGTTCCCTCCGGCACCTTTAAGATTAAGTCTGCACCCTTTTTTCCGTGGCAGTTGCGCTTACCACCTTCCTCACCGTTTTCGGCAGCAAACTTTCTGCGGTGTCGGTAATCAGATAAGGTATTCATTCCTTTATCTACCACAAAGATAATATCTCCGCCTTTTCCTCCGTCTCCACCATCGGGTCCACCGTTTGGCACATATTTTTCACGGCGGAAAGAAACATGTCCATCTCCACCTTTGCCTGATTTTATAATAATTTTTGCACGATCTGCAAACATAATTTTCTACCTCATTTTCTATCTGTTCATAACTATAGAATGTACAAAATACGCTTCCGTTATGATACAAAATAGACCCGGCTTAAAAAGTCGGGTCTACTACTATCCATTTTTATTTGCTTTCAACTGGATATACGGAAGCCTGCTTTTTGCTTCTTCCTTTTCTCTCGAATCTCAGAACACCATCTACTAAAGCGAATAATGTGTCATCTCCACCGATACCTACATTATTACCCGGATGAATTCTAGTTCCGCGCTGTCTGTATAAAATATTACCAGCTTTTACAAACTGACCGTCTGCTCTTTTTGCTCCTAATCTCTTAGACTCGGAATCTCTACCGTTCTTTGTAGAACCCATTCCTTTTTTATGAGCAAAAAACTGAAGGTTCATTGTTAACATGGCATTACACCTCCTTGAAGTCTAAAGCAACATACTCATTGCCGTATTGATTCATAATTCCCTGAAGACCAAGTACCATCGACTGTAACAACAGATAACTGTCATGTTCAGATGGAGCTTCTAAACGAAACACAATCTTTCCGCTTTCTTCCTCTGTATCTACAGAGAACTTCTCCTTTGTAAAACATCCAATCGAATTGATGGTATTGATGACTAATGCAGATACGCCTGCACATACCACATCTTCTCCGGCATCTGCATATTCTGCGTGTCCCATACAGTCAAAACCTGTATACAGGTTGTCTCTATTTCTGTAAATCGCTATTTCAATCATAACAATTCTGACTAAGCGTTGATTTTTTCAATCTTAACTTTTGTATACGCCTGTCTGTGACCATTTTTCTTATGGTAACCGGTTTTTCTCTTATATTTGTAAACGATAACTTTCTTTCCTCTTCCATTCTCAACAACAGAAGCTGTAACGCTTGCTCCGTCAACTAATGGACTTCCGACTTTCATCTCATTATCGCTTACTGCTAAAACCTGGTCAAATGTAACTGTCTCTCCAGCTTCTACACCAAGTTTTTCAACATTAATGATATCGCCTTCGGAAACTTTGTACTGTTTACCACCTGTTGCAATAATTGCGTACATAAGGCACCTCCTATTTATCATTACTCGCCAGCTACGGTGTCCCAAATGGGCATACTTAGAACCTCGCTGTGCGGCATACTCGATTATCTTAGCATAATTTGGATGTTACGTCAACTGTTTTTAAATATATTTTTCTAAATTAGCACAACATCTGTTTTTTCTACTATATCTTGTGATATGATAAGCTTAAGTAATTTCACAGGGAGGTATTGAATGTTCGACACAATGAAAAAAGGGGAAAAAACCAAATACCGTCTTGCTAAATCCATACAGCAGTGTATGGAAACCACGCCGGTAGATGATATTACTGTCCGCCAGATTGTAGAGCAATGCGGTCTTACACGTCAGACCTTTTACCGGAATTTTTTAGATAAATACGATTTAATCAACTGGTATTTTGACAAACTTTTAGCCGAATCTTTTGTCCATATGGGAAAAGGGGAAACGGTCTATGATGGACTGATACGCAAATTTGATTTTATCAAAGAAGAACAGGTCTTCTTTTCCGCTGCCTTTCGTTCTGACGATCAGAATTCTCTAAAACAGCATGATTTTGAAGAAATCTTTGCATTTTACAGCAATCTGATTGAGAAAAAAACAGGAAATCCCCCAGATAATGAGATGCGTTTTTTATTAGAACTCTACTGCCAGGGTTCTATCTACATGACAGTGAAATGGGTGTTAGGAGGAATGAAGACCCCGACAAATGTAATGGCAAAGCTTTTGGTTCACTCCATGCCGTCAAAATTAGAAAAGCTGTTCCGGGAACTAGGTATCTTTTCGTGAAAAAGTTACAAAACAAAAGGTTACACATCTTTTATTTTGTAACTTTTTTTTCGTATTCCGGCTTGCTACAATAAAGTTACAAAGATATCAAGAACGTATCACACAGAGAAAAGGAGGATTTTAATTATGGTGAACAGAATCATGCTGAACGAAACATCTTATCACGGAGCAGGTGCAATCGCTGAGATTGCAAACGAAGCAAAGGCACATGGTTTTAAAAAAGCTTTTGTCTGCTCTGACCCGGATTTGATTGAGTTCAAGGTTACCACAAAGGTAACAGACATTTTAGATGAAGCTGGTCTTGCTTATGAAATCTATTCTGATATCAAGGCAAATCCAACCATCGAAAATGTACAAAACGGTGTTGCTGCATTCAAGGCTTCCGGTGCTGATTATATCGTAGCCATCGGCGGCGGTTCTTCTATGGATACTGCAAAAGCAATCGGAATCATTATTGCAAACCCGGAATTTGAAGATGTCCGCAGCCTAGAAGGAGTTGCACCAACCACCAAACCTTGTGTACCGATTATCGCAGTTCCTACGACTGCCGGTACTGCAGCAGAGGTAACCATTAACTACGTTATTACCGACGTAGAACGCAAACGTAAATTTGTCTGCGTAGACCCTCATGATATGCCAATTATTGCCGTTGTAGACCCGGATATGATGTCCTCAATGCCAAAGGGACTGACCGCTTCCACCGGAATGGACGCTTTAACGCATGCAATTGAAGGTTATACCACAAAGGGTGCATGGGAAATGACCGATATGTTCCACTTAAAAGCCATCGAAATCATTTCCAAATCTCTCCGCGGTGCTGTTGAAAACACCAAAGAAGGACGTGAAGGCATGGCTTTAGGTCAATACATTGCCGGCATGGGATTCTCAAACGTTGGACTTGGTATTGCCCATTCTATGGCACATACCTTAGGTGCAGTTTATGATACTCCTCATGGTGTAGCCTGTGCAATGATGCTTCCAATCGTTATGGAATACAATCAAGAATGTACCGGTGAAAAATACCGTGAAATCGCAAGAGCTATGGGCGTGAAGGATGTGGACTCCATGTCCGTAGATGAGTACAGAAAAGCTGCGATAGACGCTGTGCGCAAACTTTCAGAAGACGTTGGAATTCCAGCCAAATTAGAGGCTTTAAAAGAAGAAGATTTAGACTTCCTTGCTGAGTCTGCTTTTGCCGATGCATGTGCACCTGGAAATCCAAAAGACACAAACGTAGAAGACTTAAAGGATTTATTCCGTAAGTTAATGTAACTTTCTTCCCCCCCATTATAGAAAAAGGGTGTCAATCGCATATTGACACCCTTTCCTTTTCTTATTCTTCTGTTTTATCCTTAAATTTACTACTTAGGATATCACCGACACACCAGATTCCTCCGGCAGCAGACAGTGAAAACATAAATGCAACTACATTTTTTAAAAACTGCAGGCTCGTAATGGTAAGATTTCCCGCAACTAACTCCTGAATCGTTGCATAGGCATTGTGTATTCCCATCATCCATACTCCAATGTAGAGAGCATAATAAATACCAGCCAGTTTGAAAAACCATGCGAGCAGTTTCTTTGGTAATTTACTTTTCATCAGGTTCATCCCCTTGTAATTGTTCTTTCAGACTTTTTTTTACCTTTTTCCTTGTTAATTCTACCAAGCCAAGACGCGTAATGTCAACCAGTGTTGTTGGAATTTTGTCTTTTTTTACTTCCATGCGAAGAACATGCATCAATTCCTCCTGCTGTTCTTTGCTCTTCATATCAATAAAATCTATCACGCAGATTCCTGAAATATTCCTTAAAACCAACTGTCTTGCAATCTCAATGGCTGCTTCTTTATTGGTAGAAAAAATCAGTTCTTCTTTGGACTTCTTTTTGCTGTTTTTTCCGCTGTTGACATCAATGACCGTCAGTGCTTCTGTCGGCTCAATCACTAAATATCCTCCTGAGGGAAGCCAGACCTTTCGGTTCAATGCCCGGTCTAACTCATGCTTTAAACCATAGAGGGCAGAAACGGATACCATCTTATCCTCATAAAAACAGAGTTTTTCATATCCCTTCTTTTCATATTCTTTCAAATAATTTTCTAAGGTCTCATAGACGGCTGGAATATCCGTCGTAATCTTTTCCACCTCATCCATGGAGAATCCTTTTAAAAAAGAAAGATAAAACGGCTCTGATTTTCGTAACAGGGAATAGGTCGTTCTGTGCCTTGCATTTTCCATGAGTGTTTCATACTGTGTTTTCAATGTCCGAAGTTCATCCAAAATTTCTTGTTCTTTCGCATCCTTTGCATTGGTTCGGACAATCCATCCGTATTCTTTCGTGAGATAAGGTTTTATCAGCTCCTGTAATCCTGCTCTTTCCTCTGCGTGCAGTTTTTTCGAGATACCAAGCTGACGATTTTCTGTGGTAAGTATAAGATATCTGCCCGGAAAATTCAGATTCGTAGATACTGTAGGCGGCTTCGTTTTCACGCTTTCCCTTGTCACCTCTACTAAAAGTTCATCTCCGATACAAAGCGGTTTTGTTCCCTGCTTTTTGATGAAATAAGGCTCTTTTAAATCTCTTAGCGAATAAAAACAGGTAACGCCCTTTTCGATTTCAATAAAGGCAGCCTGAATATTTTCTACAATGTTCGCCACCCGTCCCACATAGATATTTCCAAGGCGGCTCTCTTTTCCTTCTTTTTGAAGTTCAATCCTTCGCATTCTCTT
>JBJELL010000297.1:5812-7444 GCA_051879115.1 Lachnospiraceae bacterium | reverse complement strand
ATTTTACAGCCTCTTATGAAATGGATGGACCAACAAATGTAACAGCCAAGCCTTCATCTTATAAAGCATTGAAAGTTACAGCGAAGAAGAGTGGAGACATCACAGGATATAACATTCGTTACAGAAAAGGTTCCGGTTCCTGGAAGACTGTTACAGTAAAAGGAAATAAGAATTTAAGCAAAACGATTACAGGTTTAACACCGGGTTCTTACAAAGTACAGGTTCGTACTTATTGCACAGTTTCTGGTAAGAATTATTATTCCGCTTGGAGTGCATCAAAGAGTGTGTCCTGTAACCTGAGTACACCGACCAGTGTAAAAGTTACGAATTCATCATCTAAAGCACTGAAAATTACAGCTAAGAAGAGTGGAACTATCACAGGCTATAACATTCGTTATAAAAAGGGTTCCGGTTCCTGGAAGACTGTTACAGTAAAAGGAAATAAGAACCTAAATAAAACGATCAAAGGATTGAAGAAGGGTTCTACTTATAAAGTACAGGTTCGTACTTATTGTACAATTTCCGGTAAGAATTATCCTTCTAGCTGGAGTGCAACAAAGACAGTAAAAATTAAAAAATAATCGTGTATAGAATAATAAGCATCCCTAACTTAGGTGATTTCTTTTCTGCAAAGCAGTCAGGAATGATATCACTTAGTGAAGGATGCTTATTTTTGATAATGTAATTTCTATAAAAGACAAGTTGTGATATACTAATACATTATAGAAATTCATATAGAAAAGAGGAAGTAAAATGAACTTGCAGATAATTGCAGCTCCGATTATTGGAGGAATTATTGGACTGATTACAAACGGACTGGCTATTCACATGCTGTTTCGTCCCCATAATGAGGTAAAGATAGGAAAATTCCGTCTTCCCTTTACACCGGGATTAATTCCAAAGGAGAAAGGACGTATTGCAGGAGCAGTTGGAAAGATTGTAGGAAATGAGCTTTTAAATGGAGAGACATTGACAAAGGCTCTCTGCTCGGAGGATATGCAGAATGCCTTTTATCAAAAATATGAAGATATTACAGTAAATCTGAAAAATGAGACAAAGACATTAGAAGAGTATCTTGAAGAAAAAGGATTTCGTGATACCGTTTCTAATGCAGAAGAAGATATCAGCAAAAAAGCAGGTGTTTTCATTGCCGATAAAATGATTGAACAGAATATCAGTGATACCATTTTAGATGTGGCAATTCAGGAGGTAAGTGCTAATTTGAATCCAATGGTTATGGCATTTGCAGGAGGTGCTATTGATGCAGCTAAGATGTCTATTTCCGTAAAAATGGATAATCTGATTTTGGAAAAATGCCCGGAATATATCGGCGGTTATATTGATTCTTCTTATGAAACATGGATGAATAAACCAATGAGTGAAGTGATGACAATATTAGAAGAAAAATTTCCGAGATTGAAGTATCAGATTTGGATTGTCTATGAGACATTTATAGAAGAAAGAGCAGGTCATTTCATTGAGCAGATTAATATACCGAAGGTGGTAGAAGATAAGATTAATGAATTTGATGTGGCGGAATTAGAGAAAATGATTATGGAAATTGCCAGAAAAGAATTAAATGCTCTTGTGTGGCTCGGAGGATTCTTAGGAATGATTATGGGGCTTGTGAAT
>JBJELL010000297.1:0-5712 GCA_051879115.1 Lachnospiraceae bacterium | reverse complement strand
TCTTTCGTTAGATGCAATCTTACGAAGCATACGACGTACGATTTTTCCGGAACGGTTCTTAGGCATTTCTTCTACGAACTGAATTTTTCCAGGAACTGCGATAGGTCCGATTTCAGAACGTACAATAGATTTTAATTCTGTTAATATTTCCTGTTCATTGATAGGAGATTCCTGGTTCAGAACAAGGAAAGCATATAAATCTTCGCCTTTTACCGGATGTGGGTATCCTACAACGGCTGCCTCTACAACGGCTTTGTGAGAACATAAAGCCTTTTCAATTTCTACGGTACCAAGACGATGTCCGGAGATATTTACAATATCATCAATTCGTCCGGTAATCCAGAAATATCCGTCTTCATCCTTATATGCACCGTCACCTGTGAAGAAGTATCCCGGCTGCTGTGAGAAATATCCACTGTCATAACGCTCCGGTTCGCCGTAAAGGGTACGCATCATACCAGGCCAGGAAGAAGCAAGGCAAAGCTCACCTTTTTCATTTACTTCTGCCTCCTCAGCCGGTTGGCTAGGATCCGTTCTGGAACGTAAAATCACCGGTTTTACACCAAAGAATGGAAGGGCTGCACTACCCGGTTTTAATCCCATTGCACCAGGGAAAGCAGAAATCAGAATACCGCCGGCTTCTGTCTGCCACCAGGTATCTACGATTGGGCAGCGGTCTTTTCCAATATTGTGGTAGAACCATTCCCATGCCTCCGGGTTAATCGGCTCTCCTACGGAACCTAAAAGACGTAAACTGGATAAATCATGTTTTTCAATCCATTCTGTTCCTTTGTTCATAAGGGAACGGATAACGGTTGGTGCCGTATAGAAGGTTGTAACCTTGAATTTTTCAATAATATGCCACAAACGATCCGGTTCAGGATAAGTCGGAACGGATTCATACATACAGGTAGTAGCACCGTTTAAAAGCGGTCCGTATACAATATAGGAATGTCCTGTAATCCATCCGATGTCTGCTGTACAGAAGAAAATATCATCCTCTTTGTAATCAAAGATATATTTAAATGTGGTATAGGTGTATATCATATATCCCGCTGTGGTATGTAAGGTTCCCTTTGGACTTCCGGTGGAACCTGAAGTATACATGATAAAGAGCGGGTCTTCTGCATCCATCTTTTCCGGTGGACAGTAATCAGAGATATCTTCTGACATCAACTCTTTGGAAAGAGCGGTATCTCTATAAGTAATGTAAGGAACTTCAAAATTTACCATACGGTCTACTACGAAGACATCGTCGATAGTAAGACCTGCATTTGCACATAACATACATGCTTTGTCTGCGATTGCCTTGGAATTAACTTTCTTGCCGGAACGCCAGTAACCATTAGTAGTTACCATCTTCTTTGCACCACAGGCAAGCATACGGTCAGCCAATGCTTCTGCTGAAAAACCACCGAATACAACGGTATGGACAGCACCGATTCTTGCACATGCCAGCATAACAACTGGAAGCTGCCAGATCATTGGCAGATATAATACGATACGGTCACCCTTTTTTACTCCGTTTTTCTTAAGGGCATTTGCAAAACGGCATACATGTTTTAAAAGTTCATTGTAAGTAAATTTCTTGCAATCTGCTTCTGGTTCACCCTGGAAAAGAAGGGCTATCTTATCGCCTCTTCCTTTTTCAATCTGTGCATCGAGGCAGTTGTAACAAATATTTGTTTTTCCGCCAACAAACCATTCATTATCGCCAATAGAAGCATCTCCGCGGTAAACCTGTGTCCAAGGTTTAAACCAATGGAAATCCTTTGCGATATAACCCCAGAATGTCTCAGGATCATCAATAGACTGCTTCCACATTCTCTCATATTCAGCACGACTCTGAACATGAGCCTGTTCAACAAATTCTCTGTCTGGTAAGTAAATATTTTCTTTGTGAGTAGTCATAGTAAATGTCCCCCTGTTATTTAATTTTTGTATCTCATTTTGTACAAGAATCAACCGATTGTATTAAAAAAAATACATTCCTTATAAGTCTATTTTACATCTTGTTAAAAATTTGTCAATACCAAATTGTTATTTTTTTAACAAAAATTACAGAATTATAAAAAAGTGGGTGATATTGTATATATTATATAAAAAAAGAGACAAAAAAGCTATAAAAATAGCAATTTTGTCTCAAAAAATATTTTGTCAATTTTATGTTTTTGATGAAAGTTAACAGATTACTTTGCAGAATTTCTTTTTCCCGCGTTTTACAACCTTTCCTTCAGCAAAGTCAGCAGCAGTGTAGGAGGTATGAATATCCGTTACTTTTTCTCCATCTACAGATACACCGCCCTGCTCAGTATTTCTGCGGGCTTCGGAACGGGAAGCGCAGAGTCCTGCTGCAACGAGAACACCGAGAATGTCGATGGAACCGTCTCTGAAATCGGAATCCTGTAAGGATACAGTTGGCATATTGTCTGCATTTCCGCCACCGGAAAACAGGGCACGGGAGCTTTCCTGTGCTTTTTTCGCTTCTTCTTCTCCGTGAACCAGTTTGGTCAGTTCGTAGGCAAGGATTTCTTTTGCCTGATTTAACTGACTGCCTTCCCAGGAATCCATCTTGTCGATTTCTTCTAATGGAAGGAAGGTAAGCATACGGATGCATTTTAAAACATCGGCATCTGCTACATTTCTCCAGTACTGGTAGAAATCAAATGGAGATGTCTTATTTGGGTCAAGCCATACAGCACCGCTCTGGGTTTTTCCCATTTTCTTGCCTTCGGAATTGAGAAGAAGGGTAATGGTCATGGCGTATGCGTCTTTTCCAAGTTTACGGCGGATTAATTCTGTACCGCCTAACATGTTACTCCACTGGTCATCACCGCCAAACTGCATGTTACAGCCGTATTTCTGGTATAATGCGTAGAAGTCGTAGCTTTGCATAATCATGTAGTTGAATTCTAAGAAGCTCAAACCCTTCTCCATACGCTGTTTGTAACATTCTGCTGTTAACATACGGTTTACAGAAAAATGTGCACCCACTTCACGTAATACTTCAATGTAGTTCAAGTCCATAAGCCAGTCTGCATTGTTGACCATGAGGGCTTTTCCATCGGAAAAGTCGATGAATTTGCTCATCTGCTCCTTGAAGCAGTCGCAGTTGTGCTGGATGGTTTCAGGGGTCATCATCTGGCGCATATCGGTTCTTCCCGATGGGTCACCAATCATGGCAGTACCG
Organism: Lachnospiraceae bacterium; assembly: GCA_051879115.1. Taxonomy (GTDB): domain Bacteria; phylum Bacillota; class Clostridia; order Lachnospirales; family Lachnospiraceae; genus Maccoyibacter. The sequence goes on along the minus strand of JBJELL010000297.1, from coordinate 2,522 downwards.
CCGCCGATTAAAGCGATTGGCTTATTTCCTGCCATCTGTAAACGTTTCATTAAGCAAAGAGCCATGAAATGTCCTACGTGAAGGCTGTCTGCTGTCGGGTCGAATCCGATGTAGAAAGTTGCTTTTCCGTTGTTAATTAAATCTTTGATTTCATCTTCATCTGTAACCTGTGCGATTAGACCGCGGGCTACCAGTTCGTCATATAATGTCATTGTCCTATCTCCTTTTTTCATAAAATAAAAAAACTTCATCCCTATAAAAAGGACGAAGTTAAATATCTAACTCGTGTTACCACCTTTGTTCACAGACAATTCACATTGTCTGCCTCATGAAGTACGGCTTATAAAAGCGATACTCTTGCACGATAACGAGTGCAAATCCGTCACAGCCTACTTTCCTGTTATATTGCTATGTTGCATAAGGTAAGGATTTTGGTGTGAAGCTCCAAGATGTATTGGGAATAAGCGGTTCATGCACCTCTCAGCAGCCGGTAACTCTCTGTATGACGTTCTTATTCTTACTTCTTCTTTTCAACGCTTTTTCTAAAACTGTTGTCATTATAGGGGCAAAATGGGGATTTGTCAACATTTTTTGGTGATAAAGTGGACAAAATTGTTGACAAATGAGAATCATTAAGATATTATTGGAAAGATGAATCCGTGAGGGAGTAGTTCGCGAGAAATCGTGGTTTGTCAACAGACCCGGTCTTATGACCTGGCAAATCTTAAAGAATGAGACTCATGTATATCAGGAAATTCTGGTATACATGAGCTTTTTTATTATAATAAGGAATTTCTTAAAGATTTCCATATAATAAAAACCCTCTAAGCAGGATGACACTGTGGTAAAAATTAATACGAGGAGAGAAAATAATGGGATATTTAGAACTGTTGTTAATAGGAATCGGACTTGCTATGGATGCCTTTGCAGTATCGATATGCAAGGGTCTGAATATGAGGAAGGTCAATAAGAAGCATTGCTTTATTATTGCATTGTTCTTTGGAGGCTTTCAGGCATTTATGCCCCTGATTGGGTGGATTGTGGGCAGGCAGTTTGAACGCTATATCACAACGATTGACCACTGGATTGCGTTTACACTACTGGTAATTATCGGTGGAAAGATGGTGGTTGAGGTATTAAAGGGAGAGGAGGAGGAAGAAGTCTGTCCGGTGGAAATCGAAAGACTGGATTACAAAGAACTTTTTCTGTTGGCGGTTGCCACTAGTATTGATGCCCTTGCGGTAGGTATTACCTTTGCATTTTTGCAGGTGTCTATTATACCAGCAATTACTATTATTGGAGTGGTGACATTTATCATTTCAGCAGCAGGTGTATTTATCGGTAATATTTTTGGAAGTAAGTATAAAAGTAAAGCAGAGCTTGCAGGAGGAATGATTCTGATTCTGATTGGAACGAAGATACTGTTAGACCATATGGGTATACTGTAGGAAGGAAAGGAGATATTATGATTTTAACGTATGTATTGCTGGTAGTTGGATTCGTATTATTAATTAAGGGAGCAGATTTCTTTGTAGAGGGAAGTGCTTCTGTTGCAAAAAAGTTAAAGGTACCAACGATGATTATCGGTCTTACGATTGTCGCTATGGGGACGAGTGCACCGGAGTGTGCAGTGAGCATTTCTGCCTCTATCAAGGGAAGTAATGCAATGGCAATCAGTAATGTGGTTGGTTCTAATATTTTTAATCTGATGGTGGTCTGCGGATTTTGTGACTTGTTCACACCATTGGTGGTTCATACAAAGACGTTGAAGCAGGAATTTCCGTTTTCTATTTTATCTGCTGTTGTCATGCTGGCATTGGGATATATCGGAATGACACTTGGCAGGATAGATGGTGTGATTCTTTTAGTATTATTTGCATTCTTCCTGTTCTGGATGGTGAAGTCGGCATTGAAAGCAAGGGCAAATAATGAAGTGATGGAAGAAGAGGATGTAAAGGAACTGGGAAATATCCAATGTGTAATCTACATCATTGCCGGATTAATAGCTATCGTCATTGGAGGAGATGTGGTTGTCGATGCCGCTACCGAAATTGCAAGGAACTTCGGATTGTCGGAAAACCTCATAGGTCTTACCATTGTAGCCTTTGGAACTTCTTTACCGGAGCTTGTAACTTCTATCGTTGCAGCTAAAAAAGGTGAGGTAGATATGGCTCTTGGAAATGTTATTGGTTCAAATATCTTCAACATTCTGCTGGTAGGCGGTATTGCGGCAACAGTAAGTCCAATGGTATTTTTAATGGAAAATGTTATTGATATTGTTATTCTGACGGCTATGAGTGTTGTAGTATTAGGATTTGCCTCTTCAAAAAAGAAAATCGGAAGAGCAGAAGGAGTATTCATGCTTCTCATCTATGCTGCATATATCGTATATATCTGTAACCGATAGAGGTTTTTGTTGAAATATGCAAAAACAGTATGATATAATGAGCTAGAGAGAGCCATGGGAAGCTTGCTTGCCTTTGGCGAACGGCGAAATTATTGAGTGAGCTCTGCTCACGATA
>JBJELL010000296.1:0-7447 GCA_051879115.1 Lachnospiraceae bacterium | reverse complement strand
GGAAATGTATTCAAATACGGTGACAATGTAGATACAGACGTTATCATTCCTGCAAGATATCTGAATTCCTCAGACCCGAAGGAACTTGCAGCACACTGTATGGAAGATATTGATAAAGAATTTGTAAATAAGGTACAGCCGGGAGACTTAATTGTGGCAGATAAGAACTTTGGATGCGGTTCTTCAAGAGAGCATGCACCAATCGCGATTAAGGCAGCAGGTGTAAGCTGTGTCATAGCAGAGACTTTCGCACGTATCTTTTACCGGAACGCGATTAACATCGGACTTCCGATTATCGAATGTCCTGAGGCAGCAGCCGGAATTGAGGCAGGAGATGAAGTGGAAGTAGATTTTGATACCGGAGTGATTACAAATAAGACAAAGGGAACTACCTTTAAAGGACAGCCGTTCCCGGAATTTATGCAAAAAATCATCAAAGCAGAAGGTCTGGTAAATTACATTAACGAAAAATAGCAGATAAGTCTTAGATTGAAGGTAGAAATAATTGCAAAAGACCGGAAGAACGAGCTGTTTCTTCCGGTCTTTTGTATCTGGATAAAAAATATTATGACTTCTGCTGTGAAAACTGTGACAGAAATTCTAAATAATTAGAAGAGATTTTGATACGGGTATAGAGGTCGGCATATTCCTTTGCAGACAGTTCTTCAATATAGTTTTCCGGGTAATTCTTGGTAATACCCGCAGATTTCGCTAAATCTACAGCCTTGTTATAGGCAGTGGCAGCCTTTTCTAAGGTGGAATAGGTGCCGATTAGATAATTGCCGTTGATATGGATGCGGGCTTTGTAACGGGTGATACCATTTTCTGTGTATTGGGAGACACCATGGTATGGATTGATGACAATAACGTTGGAATAACGCCAGTCGGTAGAATCTCCGTTTGCAAAAGTGAAATCTTTTCCCACAACACTGTGGCTTCGGATTCCATAGCGGGAATACAGGCTTGTCTGCATTCCGTATTCACTGACAAAAAGATGACCGCCCCGTTTGATGATTTTGTGCTGGGAGTAAAAAAAGAGGTCATCAATATCGAATTTCAGTTCTTCCTTTCTGCTTAGATAATAGGAAAAATAATTGTGCCGCAGATAAATCGGAGTCTTTATGTACATACCGTTATCTCGGAAATTCAGCAGGATGACAATCTTTTCAAAAGCAAGGGTCATTTTTGAAAAAGATGTGGTATCTAAGGAAAAATCATAGTCAGTAAGCAGTTTGCCTGCTTCTGTGTATGCAGTATTTGCCTCAGATTCCGTAGGATAACTGCCGAGGCTGATATGCTTATTTTTATAATGAATACTGGCACGAAAATAAGGGGTGCCGTCTTTTTTTGTGGCTTTATAGACTCCTGGTAACATGGATTTTCCTTTCAAAGAGATTATTTTTACCTGGTCTGTCGGCGGGATGAGGGACAGACTTCTTTTGTATAGTAGTATACCATACAGAAACATGGGAAAACAATTGACAGTCAGCATTTATTTATTCTATAATGAAACACAGTAAACGAACAATAAGAAGAGGATGAAAAAATGGATATGTTATTTTCAAGTACAAGAAATAGTAATGAAAAAGTAACCGCATCACAGGCAATTTTAAAAGGTCTTGCAGATGATGGCGGTTTATTTGTGCCAAACGAGATTCCAAAGTTAGATGTCAGCATGGAAGAGTTGGCAAAGATGTCTTATCAGGAAACGGCTTATGCAGTAATGAAACAGTTTTTAACAGATTTTACCGAAGAAGAGTTAAAGAACTGTATCAATAAGGCATATGATGCCAAATTCGATACAGAGGAGATTGCACCGTTAGTAGAAGCAGACGGAGCCTATTACTTAGAGCTGTTCCATGGAGCAACTATCGCTTTTAAGGATATGGCACTCTCCATCTTACCGCATTTACTGACCACGGCAGCAAAGAAAAATCAGATAGATAATGAGATTGTAATTTTAACAGCAACTTCCGGAGATACCGGAAAAGCAGCTTTAGCCGGATTTGCAGATGTAGAGGGAACGAAGATTATCGTATTCTATCCGAAGAACGGTGTCAGCCCGATTCAGGAAAAACAGATGGTAACCCAGAAGGGGGACAACACTTTTGTTGTTGGAATTCATGGCAACTTCGACCAGGCACAGACCGGTGTAAAACAGATGTTTTCCGACAAGGAATTAGCAAAAGAGATGGCAGCAGCAGGATATCAGTTCTCATCTGCGAACTCCATCAATATTGGAAGATTGGTTCCACAGATTGTATATTATGTATATGCTTATGCAAAATTATATGCAAATGGAAAAATTACAAAGGATGAGAAGATTAACGTAGTCGTACCAACAGGTAACTTTGGAAATATCCTTGCAGCTTTTTATGCAAAAAATATGGGAGTTCCGATTGCAAAATTAATCTGTGCATCCAATGAAAACAAAGTATTATACGATTTCTTTGAGACAGGAAAATACGATAAGAACCGTGAGTTCATCCTCACAACTTCGCCATCTATGGATATTCTTATTTCTTCAAACTTAGAGCGTTTAATCTATCGTATTGCCGGAAATGATGCAAAGCAGAATGCAGATTTCATGAAAGCATTGACAGAGCAGGGAGCTTATGAGATTACTCCTTCCATGAAAGAAGAATTAAAGGATTTCTATGGTAATTACGCCAGTGAAGCTGAGACAGCAGAGGTAATTAAGAATCTCTATGAGAAAACCGGCTATATCATCGATACCCATACAGCAGTAGCTGCCGGTGTCTATGGAAAATATAAAGCAGATACAAAGGATGAGACAAAGACCGTGATTGCATCCACCGCAAGTCCGTTTAAGTTTACCAGAAGCGTTATGGATGCTATTGATACAAAGTACGATGCGATGGGAGATTTTGAATTAGTAGATGAGCTTTCTAAACTTGGAAACGTGGCAGTTCCAAATGCCATTGAAGAAATCCGCAGTGCGAAGGTCTTACATGATACGGTCTGTGAAGTGGAACAGATGCCGGAAGTAGTAAAGAGTTTTCTTGGAATGAAGTAGATACATAAAAAATAGAACAGAAACAGAATCTTAGCAGATGCATGAGCAAAATCAAATGCCGTGGCCGACTGTTTGAGACCTATAACCTAAAAAGGGTTACCAAGTTTCAATCAAGTTTTGACCACGGCATTTTTATAAGAAGTTTATTATGTATTTGCCTATTCTGTTGTAATTGAGAAAACAAAATTAATAGTTCCAAACGGATAGATAACCGGGAGAATGAAATGTTCTTTTTCAAACGGTATTACCTGATACATAAGTACTTCCGGTGGTGTCAGCATTAATTCATAAGAATATGCATTTGACATATTTACATTGAATAATCCATTGTGAAGATTTAAGAAATCTTCTAAAGAAGCTTTTACATACTCATCAAATTCTGCAAAAGTATCGTTTGCATAACGGGAAGCAAATTCCACAGCCGTTGTCTCGTTAGTATCAAGGTAAGACTCGATAACGAAATTACCCTGAATAAGCTGTTTTACACAGTAAACGGAAGGATACTCATTGCATGGCATAGGAGAGAGAATGGTAAAGTCATTTCCGATAAAACGAATCAGATTCGTAATCAGAAGCTGAAGATATTCAGCCAAACGCTCTTCCTGCTGCTTATCTGAGAAATTGCCGATACTGCTAAGCATTTCGTCGAATTTCTTTTTTTGGAAATCCGAAAAATCAGTGCCGTAAAGTTCGTTTTCGGACTGATACTCAACGATGATGTTTTCAAACTGTACATTAGTCAGGATACCCTGCTCAATCAAAACCTGTCCTAGCAGAAGATAATCCGGTTTTTGAGCTTCTAAGAGAGCTTCAACCTGTTCTTGTGTTAAATAGCCTTCTTCAATGGCAAGCTCACCGAATTTTTTATCTTCATGAGTCTGCATAATAACAATCGTATCCACTTCATTTGCTGTCATATAGCCTTCATGCATGGCAAGAGTACCGAGTTTTAAATGTACTTTTGACTGTTCTTTTAAGGCGTTTAACAACTGTTCTGTAGTGATAATATTCTTTTCTAAAAGATAATTTCCAAAAAATTGTGTATACATAGATTATCTCCCTTCAAGATGAGCATCTATAATGCGTTGAATCTGATCTGTGTTCAAAGGCTTTTGTACAAAATCTCTTGCACCTGCTTCAATTGCCTGTTTTAACTGAGACTGTGTGCCTACAGAAGATACAATGATAATATCCGCATCTTTATCAAATTCGCAGATTTCTGTAACAGCAGCAATGCCGTCTTTTATAGGCATAACGATATCTAAGAAAACAAGATCTGGTTTCTCTGTTTTATACTTATCGATTGCCTCCTGACCGTTGGCTGCCTCTATAAAATTACAGCATCCACTATTTGAAAGGATATCTTTTAATTGTTTTCTGGCAAGAATCGAATCATCACCAATTAATATTTTTGCATTTTCAGCTAACATAGATGAATTCCTCCTAAGATGAATTGTATTTCCTATATTTTACACTAATTGACAAAAGGATTCAATCCTCAAATTGTGAAATCTGACGAATATTGATGATTATTTACAAAAAACGAATTGCAATCAGAAATAAGCGTGCTATAATGTTCGTAAATGTAAAGAGAAAGGAACGAAAAATGAATAACATCAATTTTTTAATGATATTTGATATAGTGATTTTAGGATATGGATTCTGGATTATGTACGGAGCCATTAAGATGAATAAGACAAAAGTTCCGGCAAGTATGCTGATTCCGGAAGAAGACCTCATAGGAAGCAGAGACCCGGAAGGTTTTTGCGAAGTGATGTATAAAAAGACCCTTGTTTTTGGAATTATCTGCGTGCTCTATGGTCTGGCGGGATTTGGAAGTGAGATATTCTTTCAATCGAGAATTTTTAATATTGTTACATTGACGATATTTATCATTGCAGTACTCTGGTTTTGCAAAGAGATGCGCAGTGCGAGACATACCTATATCAGATAATCAGAGAATCATCACATACCTGTCACATAAGGCAGGTATCTTTTATTTATGCAGATAATCAGAAAATAAGACGCAGACAGTCAGGAGGAGCAGATGAAAAGAGTTTTAGTGGTAGATGATGAAGAGAAGATTCGTGCAATCTTAAGAAAATATGGAGAATTTGAAGGGTATGAGATTACAGAGGCAGGAAATGGGATGGAGGCAATCCGGCTTTGTGAGAAGCAGGATTTTGACTGTATTGTATTAGATGTCATGATGCCGGAGCTAGATGGATTTTCCACCTGTCGTGAGATAAAGAAGTTAAAAGACATTCCGGTTATCATGCTCTCTGCAAGAGGGGAAGAGTATGACAGAATCCATGGATTTGAAACCGGGGTAGATGACTATGTGGTAAAACCCTTTTCCCCAAAAGAACTGATGCTTCGTATAAAGGTTGTCATTGAAAGACATCAGAATACCATACCGGATAAAGAGCATGAGATTTTTAGAAAAGAAGGTTTGGAAGTGGACTTTACCGGAAGAACCGTCAGTGTGGATGGGAAACGGGTGGAATTGTCACCGAAGGAATATGATTTGTTGTTCTATATGGTAAGAAACCGCAATATCGCTTTGCAAAGGGAGACACTTTTATCCGGGGTATGGGGGTATGATTATTACGGGGACGACAGGACCTTAGATACCCATATCAAACTTTTGCGTAGCAGCTTAGGAGAATATCGGAAATTCATTGTAACCTTAAGAGGGGTGGGATATCGGTTTGAAGCGTAGACAGAAAAGTATTAAGTGGAAGTTTTTTGCATATCTGCTCTTATTTACGCTGCTTTTGATTCTGTTACTTTGGTTATTTCAGATTGTCTATCTGGATAAGTTCTATCGAATGATTAAGACAGGAGATGCCAATAAAGCGTTGACGAAGGCAGCAGAAATCTTAAAAGAAGAGGATGATATTGAAGAGGATATTGAGGAACTCGCACTAGAGAAAAATATCTCTATTCTGGTTATGGATACAGAGGGAAGTACGGTGTATTGCAGTGAATACATGGGTGTCTCCAGGTTAGAAGCTATGCCGGTGGAAGAAAGACTAAAATACTATGAAGAAGCACTTAGAGGGGATGGAGATGCCAGAATTACGATAGAGTCAGGAAAAAACCAGGGAAAGAAGGAAGAAAATCTTCCGGAACCGCCAAGGAAAATGGAGGATATGGGGCATAGAGAAGTGTCCACAGAAAGTGTCATCTATGTCCGGGTATTAGAAGTTGGGGGAGAAAAGAGAGTCATTCTTTTAAATACCCTCTTAACTCCGGTGGAGGCAACGGTACAGACACTTCAGGTTCAGTTAATCTGGATTACGGGAATTTTGATTATACTCGCTCTTGTTCTTGCGGCAATTATGTCAAAACGTGTTTCCTGGCCGATTGTTAAAGTCAATGATTCTGCCAAAAAACTGGCAAAAGGAGACTATTCCGTTACCTTTGAGGGAAAGGACTACAAAGAGATTGCAGAACTGTCCGATACGCTGAATTTTGCCGCAAAAGAGCTGGAAAAGACAGAAGGGTTCCGAAGGGAGTTGTTAGCAAATGTATCCCATGACCTGCGGACACCTCTTACCATGATTATCGCCTATGCAGAAGTTATGCGGGATCTTCCGGGAGAAAATACGCCGGAAAATATTCAGGTCATCATAGATGAATCGAAGCGGTTGACGAATCTGGTAAACGATATGCTGGATATATCGAAGCTGCAAGCTGGTGTTATGGAAAAAAATGAGAGCAGATTTAATTTGACAAAGAGTATTGAGTCTGTATTGGAACGTTACCATAAGCTGAAAGAACAGGAAGGATACCATATTACGTTTTCCTACGAGGAGGAAGTCATGGTAGAAGCGGATGAGTTCAAGATTGGACAGGTCATCTACAATCTGGTCAACAATGCAATCAATTATACCGGAGAGGACAAGACGGTTATGGTAAGACAGGTGATAGAACCGGATTCGGTACGAATTGAAGTGGAAGATACCGGAGAGGGAATCTGCAAAGAAGATATTCCCTATGTGTGGGAGCGTTATTATAAGGTAGATAAGACGCATAAACGGGCAGTAAGCGGAACGGGTTTAGGGCTGTCCATTGTAAAAAATATATTAGAACTGCATGAGGCAGAATTCGGTGTAGAGAGTGAAATACAAAAGGGTTCTGTGTTCTGGTTTACCTTAAAAAAGGCATAGTTATTTTAGAAGAGGCTGTCGCACTAATTATGTGATGTTGATAGAATAGATTACCGGAAGATGGGTTATTCCTGGAATAAATCATGGATTTTTTTGATAATATGTGGTATTCCGTTACCACCATGCCAAAATTTCTAAGAGTATGTCTTTGCTATCTGCGATTATGCGTGTCTTTTCAAAATTCAACAGATTTTCTAAGAAGTCCGTCTAGTGAAAGACAGCTTGTAACGGCTTT
>JBJELL010000295.1:0-7460 GCA_051879115.1 Lachnospiraceae bacterium | reverse complement strand
GGAATGATTGCACAGCAGACAAATGTAGATACAATTTCAAATAATATTGCAAATGTTAATACCACAGGATATAAGACGGAAAAGACAGAGTTCAAATCTCTTTTATACCAAAATATTCAAGCTAGAACCACAACTGCAAATGGTGAGCACAAACCGGTATCGGCGCAGGTAGGACTTGGAACCAGAGTTGCATCCAATACTTCCATATTTACACAGGGAGCATTGCTTGACAGCGAAAGTGATACGGCATTTGCTATTGAAGGAGAAGGTTTTTTTGCAGTACGTGGTTATGATGGAGAGACTTATTATACCAGAAATGGTAATTTTAACTGGAGTATGGCTGCAGATGGCGGAGTCGTCCTGACTACGAGTGACGGATATCCGGTATTAGATACGAATGGAAATGAAATCCGTGTGCCGAATGGAGTTGCAACCGAGAAGGTAAAAGTAAGTTCTACAGGACAGTTCTATTATACGGATGAAAGAGGAAATGCAGTTGCAATGAACCAGAGTTTTGGACTATATCAGTTCAATAATCCGGCAGGATTAGAGAAAATGTCTGACTCTCTTTTAGCAGTGACAGATGCTTCAGGCAATCCTTTGAATGAGGCAACAACAGCAGGATTGGATAATTCGAGAGTGTGTCAGGGGTATTTAGAAGGCTCTAATGTGCAGGTAGCAGATGAGATGGTAAATCTGATTATTGCCCAAAGAGCATATGAATTGAATTCTAAAGCAATTCAGGCAGCAGATTCCATGTTAGAGCAGGCAAATCAGCTAAGAAGATAATGAGGAGAAATAGCTTATGAGTATATCAATAGATTCAATAGGAAGTCTTTATAACCAGACTACGGCTGCAGCATCAGACGTTTCTACAAATCAGTTAAGTGATAAGCTCTCAGGAGATTTTTCCAATGCTTCCGATGAGGAATTGATGGATGTCTGCAAGGATTTTGAATCCTATTTTGTGGAACAGGTTTTAAAGGAAGTAAAAAAGATGATTCCGGAGTCGGAGGATGAAGACTCTTCCATGAAACAACTGAAGGACTATTTTGGAGATGAGATGGTTCAGGAGGTTGCAGATCAGATTGTGGAAAGTCAGGATTTGGGAATCGCACAGACCTTATATGAACAGATGAAACGCAATTACAATTTATAAGAGATATGAGAAGACGAGAAGGAGATGTCGCACTAATCATGTGATGTTGTTTTAATGGCAGCATAGCATGATTAGTGCGGCATCCCCTTTTCTGAGGAGGCAGATATGGAAGAAATCACAGGGTATGTGGAACACATTGTGTTTCGGAATGCTGACAACGGATATACGGTGATGAATTTTGCGGGTGAAGAAGATGAGATTACTTGCGTTGGAACTTTTTCTGTAATCAGCGAGGGAATGTATCTGAAATTACGAGGAGAATATGTGGATCATCCCACCTATGGAATACAGATGAAGGTGGAGTCTTTTGAAGAACGAGCGCCCGAGGATATTCAGTCTATTGAACGTTATTTGGGTTCAGGAGCGATTAAAGGAGTTGGAGCAGCACTTGCAGCAAGGATTGTGAGACGATTCAAAGAAGATACCTTTCGGATTATAGAAGAAGAACCGGAACGCCTTGCGGAAATCAAAGGAATCAGCGAGCGGAAAGCTATGGATATTTCTACACAGGTAGAAGAAAAGAGGGAACTGCGGCAGGCGATGATTTTTTTACAGAACTACGGAATATCCTTAAATCTTGCAGTAAAAATATATAACCGCTATGGGATGGAGGTCTACTCTATTATAAAAGAAAATCCATATCGCCTTGCAGACGATATTCAGGGAGTAGGATTTAAGATTGCGGATGAGATTGCAGCAAGAGTGGGAATAAGGACAGATTCGGATTTTCGTATACGAAGCGGTATTTTGTATGCGCTCTTACAGGCATCGGCAGAAGGTCACACCTATCTCCCGAAGGAAGAACTGACGGCAAGAACAGCGGGAATATTAGAGATAGAACCGGAGTATATCGAAAAACACTATATGGATTTAGCAATGGAGCGAAAGCTGATTCTCAAAGAAGAAAATGGACAGATGAAGATTTTCACAGCTTCTTATTATATGATGGAAGCAAATACAGCGGCTATGTTAAAAGAATTAGATATCCGTTACGAAGTGCCCAAAAGAGAGATGGAAGACCGTATCCGCAGGATTGAAGACCAAAGCGGAATGGAATTAGATGAGCTGCAAAAGACAGCCGTGGAAGAAGCAGTATCAAATGGACTGTTCATTCTGACGGGAGGACCGGGAACCGGAAAGACCACCACCATTAATACGATTATTCGGTACTTTGAATTAGAGGGAATGGATATCTATTTAGCAGCACCTACGGGACGTGCAGCGAAGCGGATGAGTGAGACTAGCGGATATGAGGCAAAGACCATTCACAGAATGTTAGAACTAAATGGCGGGGTAGAGGGAAATGCAGGGTTTGAAAGAAATGAGACGAATCCGTTAGAGGCAGATGTCATTATCATTGATGAGATGTCTATGGTGGATATCAGTCTGATGCATTCCCTGTTAAAAGCCGTTGTTCCGGGAACAAGACTGATTCTCGTGGGAGATGCAAACCAGCTCCCTAGTGTGGGTCCGGGAAGTGTTTTGAGAGATATTATTGAGAGTGGAAAATATCAGGTAGTGCGTCTGAATAAGATTTTCCGGCAGGCAAGTCAGAGCGATATTGTAGTAAATGCTCATAAAATCAACGAGGGACAGGAAGTGATTCTCGATAATAAGAGCAGGGATTTCTTCTTTTTAAAACGATATGATGCGGATGTGATTATCAGCGTTGTTATTCAACTGATAAAGCAAAAACTTCCCAAATATGTGGATGCAAAACCCTTTGATATTCAGGTCTTAACGCCTATGAGAAAAGGACTCTTAGGGGTGGAACGACTCAATGGCATTTTGCAGCAGTACTTAAATCCAAAAGAGGAGCATAAGGCAGAAAAAGAGGTAGGAGGCAGAATCCTCAGAGAAGGGGATAAGGTCATGCAGATTAAAAACAACTATCAGTTAGAGTGGGAAATCAAGAGTAAGTATGGTCTGCCTATTGACAAGGGACTGGGTGTTTTTAACGGGGATATGGGAATTATCAAGCAGATAAACGAATTCGCACAGGTGGTCACCGTGGAATTTGAGGAAGGGAAGATTGTAGAATATTCCTTTAAAAATCTGGATGAATTAGAACTTGCCTATGCCATAACCATTCACAAATCCCAGGGAAGTGAATACCCGGCAGTAGTCATCCCCTTGCTTAGTGGCCCGCGGATGTTAATGAACCGTAATCTTTTGTATACAGCGGTGACAAGGGCGAGGAAATGTGTGACCTTAGTAGGAGATGAAACCGTATTTTTCCAGATGCAGCACAATGTGACAGAGCAGGTGCGTTACAGCGGTTTAATCGACCGGATAAGGGAATAGAGACTTGATAAAAAGGGATAAAGATGATATAATACGAATGTTTATCGCTTTGGCGTGTTAACGTGAAAAATGAAAAAAATAACAATGGAGGAACGAATATGAAGAAGGCTATGGCATTACTTCTGACTATGTCTTTGGCAGCAGCAACACTTGTTGGATGCGGTACTGCTGGAGAAAAGGCATCAGAAGACAAAAAAGCAGAAACAACTGACACAAAAAAAGAGGATGGAGAAAAGACCTACAAAATCGGTGTGATACAGTTAGTAGAGCATCAGGCGTTGGATGCGGCAACAGAAGGTTTCCAGGATGCATTGAAGGAAAAACTCGGTGACAGAGTGGAGTTCGATGTACAGAACGCACAGGGCGAAGAGACAAACTGTGCAACAATCGCTACAAAATTTGTAAATGACGATGTAGATTTGATTTTAGCAAATGCAACATCTTCATTGACAGCGGCAGCAGCAGCAACAGCTGATATTCCGATTGTAGGAACCTCTGTTACAGACTTCGTTACAACAGGAACGGTTGAATCAAATGAGAAACCTGGCGGAAATGTAACAGGAACATCTGACTTAGCACCAATTGACCAGCAGATTGAATTATTGCAGAAGTTAGTACCGGATGCAAAAAATGTTGGTATCGTGTACTGTTCTTCAGAAGCAAACTCTGTATATCAGGCAGAAGAAGCTCAGAAATACTTAGAAAAAGCAGACCTGACAGTAAAGACTTACACTGTTTCTGATTCTAACGATATCCAGCAGGTTATCACAAAGGCAACAGAAGAAAGTGATGTAATCTACGTACCTACAGATAACACCATGGCTTCTAACATGGAAATCGTTAAAAACGTAACCGTACCTGCTAAAGTACCTGTTATCGCAGGAGAGGAAAACATGTGTGCAGTAGGAGGACTTGCAACCTTAAGTATTTCTTACTACAGTCTTGGATACAATGCAGGTTTAATGGCATATGACATCTTAGAGAACGGAAAAGATCCGGCAGAGATGCCAATTCAGTATGCAGACGAAGTAACTTTAAAATATAATGCAGAAATCGCTACAGATCTTGGCATCGAAATTCCGGATGATATGGTAGCGATTGAAAAAGAGGAAGAGTAATTTATGGCAGCATCATTGATGAGCGCCTTGCCGGGTTCGATAGCCCAGGGATTAATCTGGGGTATCCTGGCGATTGGCGTATATCTTACTTATAAAGTTCTAGACCTTGCAGATTTAACGGTAGACGGCAGCCTGGCAACAGGCGGTGCCGTCGCCGTTATGTGTATGTTAAATGGCTCAAGCCCTTATACAGCAATGGTATTGGCGTTTGTGGCAGGAATGTTAGCCGGACTGGTAACCGGTCTTTTACATACAGCATTTGGAATCCCACCGATTTTAGCGGGAATTTTAACACAGCTTGGGCTCTATTCCGTAAATATGAGAATTATGGGAAAAGCAAATCAGGCAATCAGCGTTATGCAGTACAATTTGATTGTCAGTCTGCGCTATATTCCACATGCATGTATGATAACCATAGGATTCTGCGTGGTAATTATCCTATTGCTCTACTGGTTCTTTGGAACGGAAATCGGAGCTGGTGTACGTGCCACCGGATGTAACGAGAATATGGCGAGAGCACAGGGAATCAATACCAACGCCATGAAAGTATTAGGACTGGTAATTTCCAATGGATTAGTAGCATTGTCAGGAGCACTGTATGCACAGTATCAGGGTTCTGCCGACATTAATATGGGACGTGGAGCTATCGTTATCGGATTGGCAGCAGTTATTATTGGTGAAGTAATCTTTGGAAAACTTTTCCACAACTTTGCTTTACATATGGCAGCGGCAGTAATCGGAGCAATTATCTACTTCGTAGTAATTGCCATTGTGCTTCAGCTTGGATTAGAGACAACCGACTTAAAATTGTTCTCGGCAATGATTGTGGCACTCTTCCTTGCAATTCCTTATTTGAAGGGTAAATATTTTACTCAGACAGGTAAGAAGGGAGGAAACGGCAATGCTTAAGATACAGGATGTACACAAGACCTTCAATCCGGGAACCATCAATGAGAAAAAGGCTTTAGATGGTGTGGAACTGGTGTTAAACGAAGGCGATTTTGTAACAGTAATCGGTGGAAATGGTGCCGGAAAGTCAACGGTTTTAAATATGATTGCCGGAGTCTATCCGGTAGATAGTGGAAAGATTATCATTGATGATGTAGAAGTTACCAAACTGCCGGAGCACAGACGTGCGAAATATCTTGGACGTGTCTTCCAGGATCCGATGAATGGAACGGCAGCTGATATGAATATTGAAGAAAATTTAGCTCTTGCGGCACGCCGTGGAAAGTTGCGTTCCTTAGGATGGGGAATTACCCAAAAAGAGAGAGAAGAATACAAAGAACTGTTAGCTTCTTTAGGATTGGGCTTAGAAGAACGTATGACGGCAAAAGTAGGACTACTATCCGGTGGACAGCGTCAGGCAGTAACGCTTCTGATGGCATCTTTGAAGAAACCAAAGCTTCTGCTTTTAGACGAACACACCGCAGCACTTGATCCTAAGACAGCAAAGAAAGTCTTAGAACTGACAGAGGAGATTGTAGCCAAAGACAATCTGACCACTTTGATGATTACGCATAATATGAAGGACGCAATCCGTCTGGGCAATCGTCTGATTATGATGCATGAAGGAAAAGTCATTTACGATGTAAGCGGAGAGGAGAAGAAAAACCTCAAGGTATCCGACCTGATGGCGAAATTTGAAGAAGTCAGCGGCGGAGAATTCGCAAATGACCGAATGATTTTATCTTAATTCTAAAAATAATTCTGGATATCCTATATCCCCGCCGCTGTATTCTGTGCGACGGGGTTCTGGATACACCGGATTCCGGTGTATGTACCCAATGCAGACCAAAGTTAATATATGTAAAAGAACCAGCCTGTAAAAAGTGTGGACAGCCCTTAGACGATGAAGAAGGAGAATACTGTTACGACTGCAGGAAGGGAAAACATTCCTATGCCCAGGGGAAGAGTGTATGGGTCTATCGGGGAGAGATGAAGGAATCCATTTACCGTTTTAAAGATGGGGGACGCAGGGAATATGCAGGTTTTTATGCAAAAGAGAGCGAAAGAATTTTCGGCAAGTGGATAGAACAAAAGGGAATACAGGCAATCATACCAATACCCATCCATAAAAAGCGAAGAAGAAAAAGAGGATATAATCAGGCAGAGGTATATGCGAAGGAGTTAGGAAAGCTTACCGGGATTCCGGTAGATACGAAAACACTGTTTCGGATTCTTGATACCATTCCACAAAAAAAGCTGAATGACAAAGAAAGAAAAAAGAACTTAAAAAAGGCTTTAAAAATAGGCAGGGATGGTGTACAATGGAAAAAAGTACTATTGGTAGATGATATTTATACAACCGGAAGTACCGTAGATGCGGCAGCAGAAGTACTGAAGGAAGTGGGAATAGAAAGTGTATACGTTCTTTCCATAACGATTGGGAAGGGATATTAGGAGGAAGAGGAATGGAAGTAAGAAATTGTAAGGGTTGTAGGAGACTTTTTAACTACCTGAGCGGTCCCCAGCTTTGTCCGGCATGTGTAAAGAAGTTAGAGGGAAAATTTGCTGAGGTAAAGGAATACTTAGAAGAGAATCCGAAGGCTACGATGCAACAGATATCAGAGGATAATGATGTATCTATAAAACAGATTAAGCAGTGGGTTCGAGAAGAGAGACTGTATTTTTCAGATGATTCACCTTATGGAATAGAATGTGAGGGGTGTGGAAAAATGATTAAGTCAGGGCGTTTTTGCAATGAATGCCGTGGACAGATGGCGAATACACTCCAAAAGGCGATAAAAAAGCCGGAAGCATCTGTTGGAAATAGCAGCAGAGTTCTGAGTGAAAGGGATAAAATGCGGTATCTGGATAAATAATAGGAATAGACCGGACAGGAGATTCCAAAGATAAGAAGTATCTTATGAGGAATT
>JBJELL010000294.1:0-7473 GCA_051879115.1 Lachnospiraceae bacterium | reverse complement strand
AACAGACAGCTTTGCCGCCTGTTCCTCTGGTATACCAGTCCTTTTATCTCTACGCAGGACAGAGTTCTGTTTTTATTTGAATCCATGCCGGCTGTATTCCACCGTGTATTACAGATTCACCATTGTCCAAAAAAAGTGAGGAAACAGTTATGAGTTATCTTTCCCGCATGGACAGAGCATTCTATCATGCTCCTTTACTGTCTTTGAATGAGCAGGGAAAATATATCCTTTTTAGCGACTGTCACCGTGGAAACGGCACATCCGGAGACAATTTTTTAAAAAATCAAAATCTCTACTTCGCTGCCCTGAACTATTACTATCTGAATGATTTTGCATATATAGAACTTGGCGATGGAGATGAACTCTGGGAAAACCGCAGCTTTGCTTCTATTAAAGAAATACACAGCAATGTCTTCTGGCTTCTTTCCCTGTTCTATGACAAGAAACGGCTTTGGATGCTCTATGGAAATCACGATATGGAAAAAAGAAACCTGCATCCTTTTTCGGACTGCTGCTTTTTTGAGGGACTGCGCCTAAAAGATACCGACACCGGGAAAGAGTTATACTTAACCCACGGACATCAGGCAGATTTCTGGAATTCTACTTTGTGGCGGCTCTCCCGGTTTCTCGTGCGCTATCTCTGGCGTCCATTAGAAGAATTCGGCGTACTTGATCCTACCAGTGCGGCAAAGAATTATAAGGTAAAACATCGGACAGAACGCAAATTGCTGCACTGGACAAAGGAACGTGGGCACATCCTTATTACCGGACACACCCACCGGCCTCTTATGGGCTCTAAGGAAAGTCCCTATTTCAATACAGGAAGCTGTGTACACCCGCGGTGCATTACCTGTATTGAAATTGAAAACCGGTGTCTTACTTTGGTCAAATGGACTCTCGCTACGAAGGAAGACAGAACCCTCTATGTTGCAAGAGAAGTACTGACGGAATCTGTATCTTTGGATGAATTATAAAAATAATGTCATGAAGTTGATATTTTAGCTTCATGACATATTTTTCTCATAATTCATTACTTTTTTCATTTATATCCCAACAAATTTTTACCGGATATCTACTGTTTACTAAATAAAATCTCTGATTTTCAATTTTATTCCAATCTTTTTTCTTAAATTGGAAACTGTAAATAACATATACTAAAGTTGTTTGGAGTTCCTCCCCACCCTTTAACAGTACACTACTTTCCTTATCCCCTGTCAGTTCCATAAATGTATCCAGTGCCAGTCCATTATAATATCCCTGTTTTTCAATATAAAGGTTATATAAATCCAGTGTTTTTTCTTTCTGTGAATCATTTTTTATTGATACATCTACAAGGATTATTTTTGCATCTGTTTTACTATCTACATCCATGTTTTCCTCATGTGCTTTTATATACTCTTTATTTGTCATCCACTCTGTTTTTTTCACTGTCAATGATAGATTTTCTTTTAAATCAGCTGTTTCCCCAAATGCAACATTTTTTATTTTTGTCTGGGGATATTTCTGATTTACGGTAACAATTTTATATATTAATCCAACAAACACAATTCCAACTAAAACCGTTCCCGTGATTATGATTGTTCTTTTTTTATTCTTCATCTTGTTTTTCCTTTTTTATTTTTCCATTTTCAACTACATAGATTTCATCTGCTAATGCTTTAAGTTCATCCTTTTCATGACTCGCAAGAATAATCAGTGCTCCCCGTTTTTTATGTTCTAATAATATCCCTCGTAAATTTTTTACACTTTCTTCGTCTAATGCATTCGTCGGCTCATCTAAAAGAATCATTTCAGGATTTTCCATAAGTGCTGCTGCAATCCCAAGCTTTTGTTTCATTCCAAGTGAGTACTTTTTATATTTCTTATCTGCATTTTCCCTCAACCCTATTTTTTTAAGAATTTCTTCTATCTCTTCCTTTCCAATTTCTTTTTTGATATCTGCTAACATTTTTAGATTTTGATAGCCCGTATATTTTCCTATAAATCCAGGATTTTCTATCAACACTCCAACACTTTCAGGAAAATCCTTTTTTTCTCCGAGAACTTCCCCATCAATGATAACCTCTCCTTCTGTAGGACGAATTAATCCGCAAATAGCTCTCATAATCATCGTTTTTCCTGAACCATTCTTCCCCCACAGTCCATAAATTTTCCCTCTATCCATAGACAGATTCACTTGATTTAATACGGTTTCTCCTGCAATTACTTTTGTTACCGCATTCATCTCTAAATACATCCTGTTTCCTCCTAAATAAGCTCTTTTCGTTTTAAATATTCCATCCCACTAACAATTCCAAAGACAATCATAATCATTGCTATGAGAATTCCCGTTTCGCTTTTCACTCCATTTATGGTATCTATCTGTCTATTTCGAATCAGCATCGTGTAATTTCCCAATATCCAACTCTTTTCTACTGCTACAGATAATATAAAATAAGCAAGGGATATACATAAAGCAATAATCGGAGAGATAAGGAATGAAACAAACATTTGCAGCATTCCAACCGCAACACTGCATAAACATGGCATAAGTAACAGTATCCTAAGTCCTTCTGCCAGAAATAATTCTTCTATTCCATACTCCCATACATCCCGAATCCGAAGACTCAGACTTCCACCTCCAAGCACCGAAACAATCGCAATCGCCAGATAAAAAACAGCATAATATAGTACCGCACTTGTAAGCAGCCAAATACATTTACTAAGCCACCAACACACCTTACTCTGTGAGCGTAAAATCATCTGTACGCCTCTTTGTTCCCAATCACGTTTTGGATATTTCGCAATATATACTAAGAACGGAAACTGTACTAACAGCCATTCCTTCGGAATATAAAACGAGGATAAGCGATCCATTTTTTGAAACTCTACAATTCCTTCAAATATTTTCACCAGATAATCCATAAAATTGAAACATGGTATCTGTTCTGCTTTTCCTGTCAAAAACAGACTGCCTCCCAAAATTAAAAACACAAGAAAAAAGCACAAATAGAATTTCCATTCCAACAGGATTCCAACTCTCATATCATATCTGATTTGATTTTTAAAACTTTTTCCCATGAAAAAACTCCTTCTTTTTTAAGATGTTTTCTGCCATCAAAAAAAGCAGTACTCCATATCCCAACACATACGCCACTATCTCTCCACGCATTCTTAACGAAATCCAAAATGAATAATCTGCTATAAATCTTCTAAGAAAAATATATATGTTTTCCAAGCCACCCAGACTGTTCTGTGTTATTTCAATAATGCAAATACCAAGTGGAAGAAAAAATCCACTAACAATATTTTTAAAATACCATTTTGACAATACAATCATCATAGATATAAATACATTTCTTATCAGACACAGAAAAAATACAACTAAAATAATCTCTATGACATTTCCTTGGAATACACATCTGTTTTTCATAAAAAAATAGCTATTGGTCTGATTCCAGTTACAAAACTCCCTTCCTTTTACAAGTCCAAACAATGATATAATCATCAGATAGACTCCTGCTGTCTGCACAGAACTCATAAATGCTTTTTTGCATTGTTCATTTAGGATTTCCCGCTTTGACTTATAACGAAGGATACGACTGCTCCAAAAATCATTCCTCATGCCATAGGCTGTCGTTATCACCAACAGTGGTAACACCAAAATTGTATACGGTATCGGCTCCATCATGGAAATCCATGAATCTGCTACAGAATAGATATTCTCATCATAAAAACCCTTCCTATCATCTGCAAACAGATACGCTACCGTAATCAAAGATAATACCGCCATCTGTACGATATGTTCTCTTCCTTTAGACCTCATCCTTTAATCCTCTTACAAAGTAAAAAATAAACACAGTAGCTAGAATCACTCCACCTATCACATATTCAAAAATATTATTTTCACTCATCCCTGAAAGCAAAAAGTAATTCGGTGCATAATTCATCTCGCCAACCATATTATTGAGACAATAGATTCCAAAATATAATACAAATGGAATCAGCATAACCACCAGACGATATTCCACAAATGGTGTCACCGCTAGTGTAATGGCAGCAATCCCTCCTGCAAAAAAGAAATCTATACATAAAAAAATAATGACATATACCCATGGATAGGTGTAATACAAATCATACATCAGCCCTATCTGAGATGGTCCAATTCCAATAATTTCTTCCGGACGCAGCATTGGAAAATGTACCATTGCTAAAAACAGGCTTAGGATTAATGGCAGAACAAATACAATTCCTCCTGAAAGGAATACTGCAATGTATTTTGCTATAAGATATTTCCACTTCGCACATCGGGTATAGATATTTACCGTATATTGACTTTTTCTGTCCTCATGGTAGGTTGCACCTCCCGGCAGCACAACCAACAATGGCAATATTAAAAAATATAAAAAGCTCTGTACCGGAAAGCTAAAAGCTCCAAGCCAATTATAAAATACACTCTCCGGGCAAAAAGAAAGTGCCTCGTCATAGATAGCTGCTCCCCAAATATATTGATATGCATGCCAGATACAAATACCCATTCCTAATAAGAGTGCAAATAACGTCTCTTTGGAATATATCATTCTCTTTAACTCATTTTTCAGTAACACTCTCATCGGTCTACTCTCCTATATTCAGCTTTATGTAACAGTGCTCATCCTGCTTTAAATCATCGTTACTCTTTCCGGTATTATTGATAGACAAAAATGCATACTTTGTCTGCTCTTTTGCCTTATCTTCTACAACATACACTAAATCTGTTGTCATACTCTCTCCTGTTTTCAAAGATGACTTAAAGCAATCCTTCCGCTCCATATCCACATCTGTGGCAGAGACTACTTCATATTCTGTAAATATTGCTTTTCCTGACTCATCAAATAAGTTTAAATAGTTGGTATTTAAGTATAAATCCTCGTTCCAATCTCCTGTCTCCTTATAACGTGTGATTGTGATATTTACTTTAAGGAGAGTTACATCTCCTAACACATTTCCTTCTTTATCACATTGATACCAGCATTTATCAGGGTATGGCCAATTTCCCTGTTTCTTTGTCCACTCTACTTCATTTATCTGATAGGACCAGTCATCCTGCTTTATTTCTTTACTCTGTTCTACAATGGATGCATAGCCACAGGTTTCTTTTATTTTCTCCCATGCTGCATCTGTGTTCTTTGAAGCACTCGCCTCAGATGACTTACTTCCCTTTCCATTCCTATTTCCAACTCCCAGAATCATCCAACCTGCAAATAAGATAACTGCTATGGTAATAATTCCTATTGTAATTTTTTTATTCATGATTGTATTCCTTCCCAAAGGGAAGTCCCTCAGGTCTAAAATGACCTGAAAGTATCCCCTTATATTATGATTTAATAACCACTGCAATTATCAGGACTCCAAACACCTGACATCTTGTGTTTGCTATGGCTGGCTGTTCCCATCCGTAGACATGCTTTCCTATAACCTTTTTGATATACTTGATTCGACATATATTTTCTTTTACCTTTTCCAACTACATAATAACCGGACATAGATCCCATATAAGTTCCATTATTCTTTACCCCTTCTACTGCCACTATAATATCCGTTGTACCGGAACCATTATTATTTACATAAGCCGCTGATGAATCCATTTTTTTTCTTGTAGCCGTTCTCATATCCGAACCACTGCCATCATAATTAATAGAATACGAGGAATCTTTATAATTATTTGCATAAGATACCGTTCCCATCTGTCCTACCAATGTAATTGCACACAAAACGCATATTATTTTTTTCTTCATGATTTTCTCCTTTATTTCTTACTTTCTCTTGCCGTTCTTTCAAAATATCTGATATAATAAAATCAAATATTTTACTGTTTTAAATAGTTTAATATTTTATTACAATATTTATGGCTTTCTACCTATATCTGAATTTACCGATTCCTTTTAGATAGAAAGCCATATTATTTTCTCTTACTCGTTCTCATAACTTCACCTCCTGCAAATAAAAATCACATAAAAATAATAAGAATTTTATTTCTACGATTTTTATTCTATCACTATACTTTCCATTTTCAATCCTTATGGCACCAATTGTCTTTTTATGGCATAAATTGTGTTTTTCTCTACAAAATAGACTATTTTTCTACTATAAAAATACCGCCATAAAGCAGCTTTTCTGCTTTATGGCGGTATTCTGGATTTCTGATTCGTAGATTTTTGTACAGATTCAATACCTTCTTAATTTTTTATTCTCTTATTTTAATTTTAACCAATCAATTCCTGGTGCCTCAAAGTAGTATGTCTTTTCCATATCAAATGTCAAAGATGCATTACCGCCTTTGATTCCCAGTACATCATAATTTCCCCATACATCTTCGCGCAGATAACTTTCATTATGTGCTGCAAGCCAGTCACTGTTATATCCTCCATCTTCGGAGTATCTCTCACTTCCCCAGTACTGTACCACTGCTAATGGTGTCAGTGAATAAACACTTAAAACCGGTACAATATCTGATGTATCGCATAATCTTCTAACTACTCCTTCACGTCCACTTAACAGTTTGATCAATGGAGATCCGTAGGTAATTGTATTCAATACATTGAAGTTTTTCTTAATCACTTTTTCTGCAGCAGCCTGCTGTGCAATCATTCCACCCAGACTGTGTCCATAAAAGATAACATCTGAGCCTTCCGGGATATTATCTACCATAGCTTTTTTTACTGCTTTAATATAAGGATTGTTTAAGTTAAATCCGCAGAGTAAGTCTGTAGCTGCTCCTGTAGACTGTATTCCGGTATAATCACTCCATATCAGTTCTGTTCCTGACAATGCTACAATGTATACTGGCTTACTTACGCCATTCTGGTGTAAGGTTGCCTCTACAATTCCAATTGGTCCGTTGTACTCGTCGCCCATAACGAATGTTTCCAACGTATACTCCAAAAGTCCCAGTGAAGTTGTTGGTGTCGGCAGAGTTCCATTGTTATATCCTTTAAATGTAAACTTTGCCATTTCTGACGCTTTTGTATAAGTTGCTGTTCCCTCCTGCTCACTGGCAAATGCTGTCATCTGTGTCCCCAATACCATGACACCTGCCAGTAATATACAGATTGCTTTTTTGAATTTTCCAAGTTTCACTTTAATTCCTCCATTATAGCGAATCTGTACAATGTATCCATACCTTCTTTCATCCATACTCTATTTTACGTTCTATTTTATAGGTACAACAATCCCTTTTTTTATTTTCGTCAAAGTTCCACAATTTCTCATACAATTTCTTTTAAATTTTTTGATTTTTTTGTGCAAATTGTTCATTTCAGAAAAATCAAACCTTTTCTTCATAGGAAACAGACAGGGAAATTCCAAGAAATATCCAAAATACCGGTGCGGTATAAAGAGTGCTGTCATTAAAAAAACTTCCCATCATATAAGAAATGCATCCTAAGAAACATCCCATTCCCAACCGTACTCTATAACTGTCCAAAACAGCTTTTTTATAAAATCCGAAACCCT